>DMZZ01000272.1:0-4759 GCA_003484805.1 Comamonadaceae bacterium
TGGCTGCCGATGCCGGGGCGCAGGTAATCGATGCGCAGGTCGATGGTGCCCAGCTTGCCAAAGCGGTGCAGGCGCTGCAGGGGCGCCTCGTCCATGTGGTGCGCGCCGATGGCCGCCATGACGGCCAGGCCGGCCATGGCGTCGAGTCCGGCGCTGATGACGCCGCCGTGGATGCGGTTGTGCGCAAAGTGCCCGATCAGTTCGGGCTTCATGTCGATGCGGCCCACCGCACGATCGGCCTCCAGGTGGAGGATCTTCAGCCCGAGCACCTGGTTGAAAACGATGCGCTCCTCGAAGATGGCCTTGAGCCCGGCGATGAACTCGGGCTCGAAGGGCTGGGCGGGTGCGGCAGGCTTGCTCATGGGCATCCTCGGAGAAAGGGCCGCAAAGCGGCCCGGGGTGGCGCATTCAATATCAGAATGCTACTATATTAGCAGCTACAAGCGCTTGATGGGCAAGCGCTGAAAGCCTATTTCGTTCAAATTCAGCAGTTGCTGAAGTCCGGCTTGCGCTTGGCCATGAACGCCGTAAAGGCTTCGCGGGCAGCAGGTTCACGCAGCATGCGGCCAAAGCTCTCGCCTTCTTCGGCCATGCGCTCCAGCACCGGCGCGGTCTGGCCCTTCTTGAGCAGACGCTTGGTCTCGATCAATGCCGTCAGCGGCTTGGCCGCGAGCTTCTTCGCCTGGGCCTGGGCCATGGCGTTGCATTCGGTGGGTGGCACCACGCGGTTGACCAGACCCACTTCCAAAGCCGCCTCGGCCATGAAGGGCTCGCCCAGCAGCAGCGCCTCGGCGGCGCGGTGGTAGCCGAGCATCTGGGGCACCAGCAGGCTCGATGCGGCCTCGGGGCACAGGCCCAGGTTCACGAAAGGCATGGAGAACGCGGCGTTGTCGCCCGCATAGACCAGGTCGCAATGGAACAGCATGGTGGTGCCGATGCCCACCGCCGGGCCGCACACCGCCGCCACCACGGGCTTGGGGAAGGTGGCGATGGCGCGCAGGAAGCGGAACACGGGGGAATCCTGGGTGGAAGGCGGTTGTTGCAGAAAGTCGCCGATGTCGTTGCCCGCGCTGAAGATGGCCAGGTCGCCCTGCAGCACCACCACGCGCACCTCGGTGCCCTGCGCGGCAGCCTCGAAGGTATCGGCCAGGGTGGCATACATGGCGCGGGTCAGGGAGTTTTTCTTGTCCACCCGGTTGAGGGTGATGGTGGTGACACCGGCTTCGGTGTGCACGAGGATGTCGTTCGGGGTGTCGCTCATGGGGGGCTTTCGGTAGAAAAGAACGGAGCAAGGCGGGCGCACAAAAGCGCCCTGCCCTCACTCCTTGTAGTAAACGATCTGGTGGCTGGTGGCCAGCAGCGAGCCGGCTTCGTTCCACAGCTGCACGGCCTGGTCGAAGAAACCGTTGCGGAACTCCTGCGCGCGCGCCTGGCCGAGCAGGAAGCCGGCGCCGGTCTCCTGCAGTTGCCCGCTGCCGGCATGGAAATACACCGTGATCGACACGGTGCCCGCAGGCACGGGCAGCGCGCGGCGCAGCCAGACGCGGGGGAAGAACACATCCGCCAGCGCGGCCAGCGCGCAGAAGTCGAGCGGCCGCTGGGGCGTGTCGCGCATCCACAGCTGCGTCAGGCTGCTGTCGCCCTGGCCATTCCACTGCCGGGGGATGGCGCCGGTGACAGGGCGGATGTCGTAACGGTTGAACCACTCGACCCCGCTCACCGAGCCGACCGCCTCCAGCGTGTCGGGGCACGGCACGGCGGGCATGGGCGTGTCGGCCATGCTCCAGGTCTCGCGCCGCGCCGCCGTCACGGCCGTGGCCGTGGTGGTGACTACCTGCCCGCCCTGCGCATCGGTCTGCAGGATGGACACGCTCCAGTGCTGGGTGGAGCGGTTGGTACGCACCGGCGTGGCCTGCACCGTGAACGGCCCGGTGGACAGTGCCCCGGCATAGTTGACGGTGAGCGACAGCGGCTCACCCAGCAGCTCGGGGTGCAGCAGAATGGCGCGCAGCACCGTGGCGGCCGTGATGCCGCCAAACGGCCCGACCATGTTCCAGTACGCCGGGTGGGTCTGCCCCCGGTAGTGGCCCGGTGCCGTGCTTTCGAGCACAAGGGCCTGATCAAAGGGATGGTGTGTCGTCATAGTATCTAGTGTAGTGTTTCACTCTCATTGGTACTTTCAGCGAGTGCCCAAGGGGCCAGCTGCTAGGCGCAGGGGCGCAGGCATAACGGGTTACGTCAAGCCACTGCAACAACGCAGATGGCCCCTTGGGAACTCGCCCGAAGGGAGCCCCGAAAAAGCCGCACAACGTCGTTGCAGCGCTTGACAAGGGCGCCACCATTGCCTGCGCGCTGCGCCTAGCTGTGCGGCTTTTTCGGGGCTCTGAAAGTACCAATGAGAGTGAAACACTACACTTGTGTGCCGCGAAATCGGCGCCTATGCCGTCGTGCCGGTGACTGGCAGCTCAAACTCCGCCATGCCCAGCCAGAGCAACTGCGCCGCCGCACGCGGCCACAGGCTCTGGCGGAACTGCTCGCGGAAAAAGCCGAAATGCCCGATGCGCAGCGCCTGCACATCCTGTGGGGTGATGCGCTCGACGCGCGTGGGCGCGTTGCTGTAGAGGTTGACGAGGTTGTGCGTGCCACGCAGCGTCATGAGTTCGTCGTCGCTCATCGACAGCGCCAGCACCGGAAAGCGCACCGCCGCATAGCTCTGCGCCACGGCCGGCCCCTCGGCGCCCACGCTGTAGGTGGGGCTCAGGCACCAGCGGCGCCACTGCAGGATCACGCCTGCCGGCAGGTCGCCCACCTTCCTGAGCGTGCGGCCGGGGAAATAGCCCCACAGGCGCGTGGCCAGCGGCACCAGCACCCACCAGAAGTACGGCACCATGCGCTTGAGGCGTGGCGCGTTGTCGCGCCAGTAGCCGCTGCCCGCCGCCACGCTGAGCAGGCCGTCCACCTGGCCGGGGTTGCGCAGCAACCCGGGCAACTGCGCACCCAGGCTGTGTCCCAGCAGGTACAGGGGCAGATCGGGGTGTGCGGCGCGCGCGGCAGCGATCACGGCCTCGTAATCGCGCGCCCAGTCAAACAGATCGGCACGCACCTCGCGCATCGGGCCGACGAGCGAATCGCCATGGCCCCGGTAGTCGAACGTGGTGACGCGAAAGCCCTGCCCCGCGAGCCACTGTGCGAACGCCGCGTAATAGTCCTGCCGCACCCCCATGGCCCCGCCGATGACCACGCTGGCGCGCGCTGCGCCCTCGGGCTCAAAGACGCTCAGCGCCAGGGAGGTGGATTCATCGACCCGCAAGCTTTGCTTGTTCATGCCTGTCTCCTTTTGTCACGCCGGTCTTTGCCGACTTGATGCCAAAAACCATGGAGGAGCAGCCGTGCCGCCCTCCAGCCCAAGAACGGGCCTACACCCCGGCCTCAAGGGCGTAGCGAGCGACTACCAGGCTAGGCGGACGGAGCGCAGCAACCGGAACGACCTTACGGTACGTGAGGATTGCGAGCACCGCCCAACGACGCAGATCGCCCGCTCGGTAGCCTTACACAGCCTCGAAGATGCCGGCGGCGCCTTGGCCTGTGCCTACACACATCGTGACCATGCCGTACTTCAGCTTGTGGCGGCGCAGCGCGTGCACCACCGTGGCTGCGCGGATGGCGCCGGTGGCGCCCAGCGGGTGGCCCAGGGCGATGGCGCCGCCCATGGGGTTGACCTTGGCCGGGTCCAGGCCCAGGGTGTTCATGACGGCGAGCGACTGGGCGGCAAAGGCTTCGTTCAGCTCGAACCAATCGATGTCTTCGTGCTTGAGGCCGGCGTAGCGCAGCGCGGCGGGGATGGCCTCGATCGGGCCGATGCCCATGATCTCGGGCGGCACGCCGCGTGCGGCGTAGCTCACGAAGCGCGCCAGCGGGCTCAATCCGAACTGCTTGACGGCCTTTTCGCTCGCCAGGATCAACGCACCCGCGCCGTCGCTGGTCTGCGAGCTGTTGCCCGCCGTGACCGTGCCGCGCGCGGCGAACACCGTGCGCAGCTTGGCCAGGCCTTCGAGCGTGGTGTCGGGGCGCGGGCCTTCGTCCAGGCTCACGGTGCGCGTGCGGGTGGTCACCTCGCCGGTGGCCAGGTCGGGCGTGCGCTCGATCACGTCGAAGGGGGTGATTTCATCGCTGAACTCGCCTGCCTGCTGGGCCCGGATGGCACGCAGGTGCGATTCGAGCGCAAAGGCGTCCTGCGCCTCGCGGCTCACCTTCCACTGCTGGGCCACCTTCTCGGCCGTCAGGCCCATGCCGTAGGCAATGCCGACGTCCTCGTCGCGGGCAAACACCTCGGGGTTGAAGGACGGCTTGCCGCCGCCCATGGGCACCATGCTCATGGACTCGGCGCCGCCAGCGATCAGCACGTCGGCCTCGCCCACGCGGATGCGGTCGGCGGCCATCTGGATGGCCGTCACGCCCGAGGCGCAGAAACGGTTGACGGTGACGCCGCCCACGGGGTGGCTGAACGCCAGGCCCATGGCGATGCGCGCCATGTTCATGCCCTGCTCACCCTCGGGGAAGGAGCAGCCAATGANNCGAGCGCCCGATGGGCGTGCGCGTGGCGGCAACGATGTAGGCTTCCTGGACTTGTTTTGCCATGGGGTACTCCTTCAGTTCTTGGGGCGGCTGGAGGGAATCCAGGCCCAGGTAAATTCACATTGCACCGGCTCGGCGCCGGTTTCGTCGGTCACGGTGACCTGCACCTCGCCCTTGTCGCTTT
>DMZZ01000125.1:0-2446 GCA_003484805.1 Comamonadaceae bacterium
AAAACGCTGCCCTGCGCCCCCTTCCCGCCCTGATCTTTGCCAGCCGCTGGCTGCAGCTGCCGCTGTATCTGGGGCTGATCGCGGCACAGGCGGTGTATGTGTTCCATTTCTGGGTGGAGCTGGTGCACCTGCTGGAGGCCGTTTTTGGCAGCGAGAAGGCATTGCAGGCCCTGATCACCAGCATCGGCTACAAGACCGACGTTCAGATCACCAGCCTGAACGAAACCATCATCATGCTGGTGGTGCTGGCGTTGATCGACGTGGTGATGATCTCCAACCTGCTCATCATGGTGATCGTGGGCGGCTACGAGACCTTCGTGAGCCGCATGAACCTCGAAGGCCACCCCGACCAGCCCGAGTGGCTGAGCCATGTGAATGCCTCGGTGCTCAAGGTCAAGCTGGCCACCGCCATCATCGGCATCAGCTCGATCCACCTGCTCAAGACCTTCATCAACGCCGCCAACTACGACCTCAAGGTGCTGATGTGGCAGACCATCATTCACGTGGTGTTCCTGCTCAGCGCGCTGGCCATCGCCCTGACCGACCGGCTGCTCAGCGCCTCGCACGCCGCCGCCAACGCCCACCACTGAACATCGGCAGCGCGGTTCAGCCTAGAAACGGCAGTTGGATGCGCCCGCCAGTGCCGTGATCGGGGTTCCAGGCAAGGTGCGACGACGTAGCGGGCTCCTGTCGACAAGGAGGAGCAACGCGCATGGCGCCCCGAGCGCGGTGCTGGCGGGGTGCATAGCGCGCTCCCCCATCAGGTGAGCACCATCGAAGCCTTGAAACGTTGATTTCATGCGGTCTGGCAATGGAAACAAAGCGGTCAACTGCCGTTTCTAGGTTCAGAACTGCGCCCCCTCCACCAGAAACTGCACCTTGCGCTCGCCCTTCCACTCGTTCACATCGAGGCGGAAGGCCAGCAGCACGCGCCCGGGCAACGGGTCGGTGTGGCCGAACCAGATGCCGTCCACCGGCTCGCCCTGGTGGCGCAGTTTGAGCGAGAGGTGGCGCTCGCCTACCAGTCGCTGGCTCAAAACTTCCACCTCCTCGCTGAAGGTGGGCGGCGCGAAGCCCTGGCCCCAGACTTCGCGGTGCAGCGTATCCACCAGGTCGGTGCGGCGGTATTCGGGGGCCAGTGGCCCGTCGGTCTCCAACCGGCGCGTGAGCGTGGCAGCGTCGAGCCACTCGCGCGCCACCTGGGCCAGGGCGTGCTCGAATTCCTCGAAGCGGTCCTCGGGCACGGTGCAGCCCGCCGCCATGGCGTGGCCGCCAAAGCGCAGCAGCACGCCGGGGTGGCGCTTGGCCACGAGGTCGAGCGCGTCGCGTAGGTGAAAGCCGGGAATGGAGCGACCCGAGCCTTTCAGTTCATGTGCCTTGCCCGGCGCGCCGCTGGCGGCGAAGACGAAGGTGGGGCGGTGCAGCCGGTCCTTGACGCGCGAGGCGACGATGCCCACCACGCCCTCGTGGAAGTCGGGGTCGAACACGCTGATGGCGGGCGGCGGTTCTTCGCCGTCCTCGAACAGGTTTTCGGCCAGCAGCTGCGCCTGCTCGCGCATGCCGCCCTCGATCTCGCGGCGCTCGCGGTTGATGGCGTCGAGCTGCTGCGCCAGGTGATCGGCGCGCGCGGCGTCGTCGGTCAGCAGGCATTCGATGCCCAGCGTCATGTCGGCCAGGCGCCCGGCGGCGTTGATGCGCGGGCCCAGCGCGAAGCCGAAGTCGAAGGTGGTGGCCAGGGGCGGCTGGCGCCCGGCCACGCGCAGCAGCGCCGCGATGCCCGGCTGCATCTGCCCCGCGCGGATGCGCTTCAAGCCCTGCGCCACCAGGCGCCGGTTGTTGGTGTCGAGTCGCACCACGTCGGCCACGGTGCCCAGGGCCACGAGGGGCAGCAGCGGGTCGAGCTTCGGTTGGCTGGCCACGTCGAACACCCCGCGCGCGCGCAGCTCCGAGCGCAGTGCCAGCAGCACGTAGAACATCACGCCGACACCGGCGATGGACTTGCTCTCGAACGTGCAGCCCGGCTGGTTGGGGTTGACGATGGCGTCGGCCGCCGACAACTCGCTGCCCGGCAGGTGGTGGTCGGTCACCAGCACTGCGAGGCCCAGCGCCTTGGCCTCGGCCACGCCCTCCGTGCTGGCGATGCCGTTGTCCACGGTGATGAGCACGTCGGCGCCGCGCTCCTTCACGCGCCGGGCGATCGGCGGGGTCAGGCCGTAGCCGTCGACCACGCGATCGGGCACGAGGTAGTCCACGTGGCGCGCGCCCAGCAGGCGCAGGCCGCGCACGGCCACGGCGCAGGCGGTGGCGCCGTCGCAGTCGTAGTCGGCCACGATGCACAGGCGCAGGTTCTGGGCCATGGCGTCGGCCAGCAGGCGCGCGGCCTCCTGGATGCCCATGAGCCCACTGGGCGGCAGCAGTCGCGCCAGGCCGTCGTCCAGCTCGTCCT
>DMZZ01000125.1:2591-3356 GCA_003484805.1 Comamonadaceae bacterium
ATGCGCATCGAGCCGCGCCAGCGCACCGGCGTCGATC
Organism: Comamonadaceae bacterium; assembly: GCA_003484805.1. Lineage (GTDB taxonomy): Bacteria > Pseudomonadota > Gammaproteobacteria > Burkholderiales > Burkholderiaceae_C > Simplicispira. The sequence goes on from DMZZ01000125.1 coordinate 2,629, forward strand.
GCCTGCCAGGCGGCGCTCCAGGCGGCCCAGTCTTCGCGCAGCGCGGCGCCCTGCAGGCCGTCTTCGACCACCGGCGGCGGGCCCGGGGGCTGCGGCGCCTGGGGCAGTCGGCCCGCGCCATGCACCCAGAAGGCGTTGACAGGCGGCAGACGCCGGGCCTCGCGTGCGTCGTTGANNTCGCCGGGCAGCCAGTGCGAGACGTCGCGGTGCAGCACGCGCTCGGGCGAGGCGGTGACCAGGTCGGCCAGCGGTTCGCCCCGGGCCAGCCAGCGCGTGGGCTGGTCGTACTGCAGCGTGATGCCGTCACCCTCGAACCACGGTGCCATGACGGCGAGCAGGGCGCGCGAGTCGTCTTCGGTCAGCTGGAGCTGGGCCGGGTCGGCCAAGGTGACATGGTCGGTGCGCACCTCCCAGTGGCAGGGCGTGACGAAGGCCCAGGCGCCCTGGGCAGCCTCGTCGTGGCGGCCCTGCTGGTGCAGGTGGTGCGCGGCCCACGGAATGCAGCCGGGCGCGCTTGGCAGGCAGAGTGCGCGCGCCAGCGCGCGCTCGTGCGGAGCGCTGAAGGCGTCGTCGTCCCCCAGGTCGCTCTCGTGCAGCGTCAGTCGGGCGAGCAGCCGTTCCAGGTGGGGCAGGGCCAGGCCGGCAAGGGCCTGCTGGCTGGCCTCGGAGGCACCAGCGGCGTAGGGGATGAGCAAATGGAGGGTGTCCGACATGCCGGGTATTTTGCG
>DMZZ01000231.1:0-3960 GCA_003484805.1 Comamonadaceae bacterium
CTGTGCCTCCAGGCCCAGCGCATGCAGGCGCGTGCGGATGGCGGCAATGTCCGCCTCGATGTTGTCTGGCCGCAGCCAGAAGTCGCGCTGCAGCTCGCCAAAGCCCAGCAGGTGCAGGGCGCGCTCGCGCTGCCGCGTGGCGGCACGGTCGCTGCGCGCCAGGGCGCTGCAGTGCACTGCCACATACTGTCCGTTCCAGGGGCGCAGGCGCTGCGCGGTGTGGCGCCAGTGGGCCACGTCCTGCGCCAGGCTTTGCGCGGCCGCCCCCAGGCGCCAGGCGCCGCGCTCGGTGGCCTGCGCCATGTCCTGCGCGGCCAGCCGTGCCAGCGTCACGCGCACATGGTTTTCGCTGATGCCGAACACCGCACCGGCCGCCACCGCATGGCTGACGGGCAGGGCGTCGTCGCCGCTGGCGAGCAGCAGCTCCAGCAGCAGGTGCTTGGGTTGGACCTTGGCGTCGATAGAGGAGGTCATACGTCGAATATTACACAAATACAAAAATTCGAGCAAACATGTGTAATAAAAACAGGGCGTGACAAGCCGCTACGGTTCGCTGGTTTTGCCTGTCGATGCGGTGGGCGTATTGCGCGCCGACGTGGCGGCGTCAGCGGCGAGGTTCAGCAGACACCGCGCAAGGGCCGCCCCGCCGCGCTGGTGTCGCCCCCCTTCCCGCGCCGCACTGCGGCGCGCAGAGAAGGGGGGAGCGGCGTCAGCCGCTCGGGGGGATGGGCCCTATACAGGCCACACCACCCCGTTGTCGTTCAGGATGGCGTCCAGTGGCTGGTCGTGCAGTTCGGGTTCGAAGTCGTCCAGATAGCCCTGGGTGTAGCCCAGCCCCACGGTGAAGGGGCGGGGCTGCAGCGTGGCCAGGGTGCGGTCGTAGAAGCCGCCGCCGTAGCCCAGCCGGTAGCCGCCCGGGCCGTAACCCACACAGGGCACAAAGAGCAGCGTGGGCACGATGAGTTCGGTGTGCTTGGGCTTGGGGATGCCGTAGGCGTCTTCTTCCATGGGGCAGCCGGGGTACCAAGCGTGGAAGGTCAGGGTCTTGTGCTGCTTGTTCACCACGGGCAGGCCGATGCGGCGCAGTTGGGGGTCGCCCTGCAGTTCGCCGTCCTCCTTCCAGCGGTGCAGCGCGGGCAGGGGGTCGAACTCGCCCTTGATGGGCCAGTAGGCGCCGATGATGGCGTCGGGCCGGTTCACGAGCCAGATGCGCATCACCTGCTGCAGCAGGTCGGCGCGTTGTAGGCGGTCGGGCAGGTTCAGGCGTTGTTCCACCAGAGCGCGCCGTAGGGCTGCTTTGTCCATCACATAATTCCCCCATGCATTTATTGAAGATTCTGACACCGCTGGTGGCCTGTGCGTTGCTGGCCACGCCCACGGCACCTGCCCTGGCCCAACCCAAGGGCGATCAGGTGCTGCTGGACATGCACCAGGCTTTCCGCAAAGGCGACCGCAAGAAGCTGGAGCAGCTCCTGCCTTCGGCGCGTGACCATGCGCTTGAACCCTGGGCTGCCTATTGGACCTTGAAAGCGAGGCTGGATGAGGCCACGGCCGAGGAGGTGCAGGCCTTTCTGCAGCGCTACGCCGGCACCTACCAGGAAGACCGCTTGCGCAACGACTGGCTGCTGCTGCTGGGCCAGCGCCGCAACTGGTCGCAGTTTACCGAGGCACACCCGGCGTACCGCATGCAGGACGACCGCGAGGTGCGTTGCTATGCGCTGCTGATCGACGACATCAAGGGTACGGCGCCCGCCAATGTGGGCGAAGAAGTCCGCCGTGCCTGGTACGGGCTGCGCGACGCCGACGACGGCTGCACCCATGCGGCCAGCGAGCTGTATGCCGACAAGAAGCTCAGCGCCCTCGATGTGTGGCGCAAGGCGCGCCTGGCCGTCGAGGCCAATCGCCCCCGGGTGGCCCGCAATGCCGTTGCCATCGTGGCGCCCGAAGCCCTGGAAAAGGTGGGGGCGCTGCTCGATTCCCCCACCAAATACCTGAAAGCCCATTCCACGGCGGGCGGCAAGGTGCGCCAGGAGCTCGTGCTGCTGGCGCTCATCAAGCTGGCCACCGGCGATGTGGAGGCTGCTGCCGGGCAACTCGACAGCAAATGGGGCGTGCACCTCTCGGCCGAGGAGCGCAACTGGGCCTGGGGGGTGATCGGCAGGGTGGCCGCCCAGAAACTTTCACCCGATGCCACGGCCTATTTCGCCAATGTGACGCGCGATACCGACCTGAATGATGAGCTGCTGGCCTGGAAGGTGCGCGCAGCCCTGCGTGCGGGGCAGTGGGCCGTGGTGCGCAAGGCCGTGGATGCCATGAGCGACGAGGCCCGGCAGGACAGCACCTGGGTGTACTGGAAGGCGCGCGCCCTGTTGGCAGGCAGGCCTCACGAGGCCGAACGTGCCGAGGCACAGCGGCTGTTGCAGGGCATTGCCGGCACACGCGGTTTCTATGAGCAGCTGGCGCTGGAGGAGCTGGGCCAGAAGGTGGCACTGCCGACCGTGCCCGCACCGCTGACCGCTGAAGAAAAAGCCGCTGCGCGCACCAACCTGGGACTGAACCGGGGGCTGTACGCCATTTTGCTGGGCATCCGGGGCGAAGGTGTGCGCGAATGGAACTACACCACGAACAGGCACCAGAACGGCGGCATGAACGACCGCGAACTGCTCGCCGCCGCCGACTTGGCCTGCGAGCGCGAGGTGTGGGACCGCTGCATCAACACCAGCGAACGCACGCGCGAAGTGATCGACATGGCGCAGCGCTTTCCCATGCCGTTCCGCGATGCCGTGCTGGAGCGCTCGCGCGCCATCGGCCTGGACCCCGCCTATGTGTACGGCCTGATCCGGCAGGAAAGCCGCTTCATCATGGACGCACGCTCGCACGTCGGCGCCTCGGGTCTCATGCAGGTCATGCCCGCCACGGCGCGCTGGACGGCCAAAAAAATCGGGTTGACCGACTTCCGGCCCGAGCACATCACCCAGCGCGACACCAACATCGCCATCGGCACGGCCTACCTCAAGCTGGCGCTGGACGACTTCGCCGGCTCCATGCCCATGGCCGCCGCCGCCTACAACGCCGGCCCGGGCCGTCCGCGCAGCTGGCGCAACGGCGCGGTGCTCGACGCCGCCATCTGGGCCGAAAACGTGCCGTTTGCCGAAACGCGCGATTACGTGAAGAAGGTGCTGGCCAACACGACGAACTACGCCGCCCTGATCACCGGCCAGCCCCAGTCGCTCAAGAGCCGCCTGGGCACCGTGGGGCCCCGGGGGAGTGCAGAGCCCGAGTCGAACAAGGAGCTTCCTTGATGGTTTTTGGCCGTTGGGCCATACCTGGAAGGCGCCTGCTGCTATTCATTGAATAGCAGTCTCGGGGTTCTCAGCCATCCATCGTCCACAGCGGTGGGTAGCCGAGTCCACCGGCATCACAGGTTCACCAGCCCATCGCCCTCGCGCCGCGCGGCGCCCGAGCGCACCAGATCATCGGCCAGGCCCTGAAGCCATTGGGCCTGGGGCTGGTCGCCAAAATGCCGTGCATGCAAGGCACCGAAGTAGGGGGTGGCGCTGGCCCAGGCGTGCAGGTCGGTCAGCTGGATGCGTTGCCACTCCAGTAGCTTGTACTTGAGCAGCACCTTGGCGGCATAGAGTGCGTGCTTGACCGGGTTGTTGGCAAAGCCATCGAGCCGCTTGCGCGCCACGGTCAGGGCGCGTTCTGCGTCGTGAAACACCGGGCCGTGGCCCGGGATCACGGTGCGCGGAGACAGGCGCTCGATGAGGTCGAGCGTGCGCGCGACCTCATCGAAGGCGTCCTCGCCTTCCAGCTCGGGAAAGACCACGCCAAACCCGTTCTCCCACAGAGCGTCGGCCGAGATCAGCACGCGGTCGTGCGGCTCGAACAGCACCACCGAGTGAGGGTCGTGCCCCGGCGCGGCGTGCACCTGCCAGGGGCGGTCACCCAGCAGTTCCT
>DMZZ01000235.1:0-5673 GCA_003484805.1 Comamonadaceae bacterium
GCCACCTTCAGGCCATTGAGGATGGCGGCGCCCACCGTGATGGCTGTGCCATGCTGGTCGTCGTGGAAGACCGGAATCTTCATGCGCTCGCGCAGCTTGCGCTCCACATAAAAGCAGTCGGGCGCCTTGATGTCTTCGAGGTTGATGCCGCCGAACGTGGGCTCCAGCGAGGCAATGATTTCGACCAGCTTTTCGGGGTCCTTCTCGTTGATCTCGATGTCGAACACATCGATGCCCGAGAACTTCTTGAACAGAACCGCCTTGCCCTCCATGACCGGCTTGCCCGCCAGCGGGCCAATGTCGCCCAGGCCCAACACGGCCGTGCCGTTGGTCACCACCCCCACCAGGTTGCCCCGGCTGGTGTACTTGAAGGCGGCGTTGGGGTCTTTGACGATTTCTTCGCAGGGGGCTGCCACACCAGGCGAATAGGCCAGCGCCAGGTCGTGCTGGTTCACCATCTGCTTGGTGGCGGCGATGGCGATCTTGCCGGGCTTGGGGAACTCGTGGTACTCGAGAGCCGCCTTGCGCAGCAGCGCGCGCTTGTCGAGGTGGGGGATCGGGGCCGGTGCGTTCTCGGGCATGGATGTCTCCAGTGGGCGGTACCGCGCCAAGCCGGGGCTGGTGCGGCCGGACCCCAGGGTGCGGGGGGATCCGATTGTAGGTTGCGTTCAGTGAAAACCCCGGCACGCCGCTGGGCAAACCGGGTACGCCCATTGTGACGCATTTTCATGAAAATCAATTTCACATAATAAAATACCCTGCCATCCGAAGAACGACAGGGCAGGGATGCCTGGAGTTGGCCCGCGCGCAGGTTTTCAGCGGCTGCTCGGAAAGCTGAACACCGCGCCCTCGCGCACACCGGCGCTGGGCCAGCGCTGCGTGATGGTCTTACGCTTGGTGTAGAAGCGCACGGCGTCGGGGCCGTAGGCGTGCAGGTCGCCGAACAGGCTGCGCTTCCAGCCTCCGAACGAGTGGTAGGCCACGGGCACGGGCAGCGGCACATTCACGCCCACCATGCCGACCTGGATGTGGTCGGTGAAGTAGCGGGCGGCCTCGCCGTCGCGCGTGAAGATGCAGGTGCCGTTGCCATACTCGTGGTCGTTGATGAGCTGCATGGCTTCCTGCAGCGTCTTCACGCGCACCACGCCGAGCACGGGGCCGAAGATTTCCTCCTGGTAGATCTTCATGCCGGGCTTGACGTGGTCGAACAGGCAGGCGCCCAGGAAGTAGCCTTCTTCATGGCCCGCCACCTTCACGCCACGGCCATCGACCACCAGCGTGGCGCCCTCCTGCACGCCGCTGTCCACATAAGCCTTCACTTTTTCGTAGTGGGGCTTGGTCACCAGCGGGCCCATGTCGTTGCTGTTGTCGGTGCCGGGGCCGACCTTCATCTTGGCGATCTCGGCCTTCAGGCCCGCGATCACGGCGTCACCCACAGCGTCGCCCACAGCGACCAGCAGCGGGATGGCCATGCAGCGCTCGCCGCATGAGCCATAGGCTGCGCCCATCAGCGCGCTCACGGCGTTGCCCACGTCGGCGTCGGGCATCAGCACCGCGTGGTTCTTGGCGCCGCCCAGCGCCTGCACGCGCTTGCCGTGCTTGCAACCTTCGGCGTAGATGTATTCGGCGATGGGTGTGGAACCCACAAAGCTCACGGCCTTGACGCGCGGGTCTTGCAGCAGCGTGTCCACGGCCAGCTTGTCGCCGTTGACCACATTGAGCACGCCCGGTGGCAGGCCCGCTTCCAGCGCCAGCTGGGCGATGAACAGCGTGGAGGACGGGTCGCGCTCCGACGGCTTGAGCACAAAGGTGTTGCCGCAGGCCACGGCCATGGGCCACATCCACAGCGGCACCATGGCCGGAAAGTTGAACGGCGTGATGCCTGCGGTGACACCCAGCGCCTGGAACTCGCTCCACGAGTCGATGCCGGGGCCCACATTGCGGCTGTGCTCACCCTTGAGCAGCTCGGGCGCGTAGCTGGCGTATTCCACGTTCTCGATGCCGCGCTGCAGCTCGCCGTGCGCATCGGCCAGCACCTTGCCGTGTTCGGCAGTGATCAGGTCGGCGATCTTGTCGGCGTTTTCTTCGAGCAACACCTTCAGCTTGGCTAAAACGCGGGCGCGCTTGAGCGGCGGCGTGTTGCGCCAGGCGGGGAAGGCGGCTTCTGCCGAGGCGATGGCGGCTTCCACCGTCGCCTTGCTGGCCAGCGCCACGCGGGTGGTCGATTGGCCTGTGGCGGGGTTGAAGACGGGCTGCGTGCGCTCGGTGTCGGCCACGATCTGGCCGTCGATCAGGTGGCCGATGGTGGAGGTGACGTTCTTGTCGTGGTTCATGGTGATTTCAAGTCAAAAGTGCAAAAAACGCTTACCCATCAAGCGCTTGCAGCTATTAAGTCAGGAGTTCAGACGGTTTCGTGCAGGGCGTCGCCCAGGGCGCTGATCAGGCGGTCGATCTCTGCCTGCGTGCTGATGAACGGCGGCGCCAGCTGAATGGTGTCGCCGCCGTAGCGCACGTAAAAGCCCTTCTTCCAGCAGTTCATGGCGATCTCGTAAGGGCGGCGGGCCGGCTCGCCAGGCAGTGCGGCAATGGTGAAACCCGCAGCCAGCCCAAAGTTGCGGATGTCGGCCACGTGCTTGGCGCCCTTGAGACTGTGCACGGCATTCTCGAAGTACGGCGCCAGGGCCTTCACGCGGCCGATCATGTCTTCCTTTTGCAGGATGTCGAGCGCCGCAATGCCCGCCGCGCAGGCCACGGGGTGGGCCGAATAGGTGTAGCCGTGCGGGAATTCGAGCATGTAGTCCGGGCCGCCCGCTGCCATGAAGGTGTCATAGATCTCCTTGCTCGCCACCACGCCGCCCAGCGGCTGTGCGCCGTTGGTGACCTGTTTGGCAAAGTTCAGGATGTCGGGCGTCACGCCGAAGGCTTCGGCGCCGGTCCAGGCGCCGCTGCGCCCAAAGCCGCTGATCACTTCGTCAAAAATCAGCAGGATGTTGTTCTGCGTGCAGATTTCGCGCAGGCGCTGCAGGTAGCCCACGGGCGGGATCACCACACCGGCCGAGCCCGAGAACGGCTCGACGATCACGGCGGCAATGTTCGATGCGTCGTGCAGCGCGATCACATCGAGCAGGCGGTCGGCCAGCTCCTTGCCTGTGGGCGGCATGCCCTTGTGGAACGAGCCTGCGGGCGGTTGGGTGTGGGGCAGATGGTCGGCTTCGACGCCCTGGCCAAACAGCTTGCGGTTGGCCACGATGCCGCCCACCGAGATGCCGCCAAAGTTCACGCCGTGGTAGCCCTTTTCGCGGCCGATCAGGCGCGTCTTGGTACCCTGGCCCTTGGCGCGCCAGTAGGCGCGGGCCATTTTGAGGGAGGTGTCGGCCGATTCAGACCCCGAGCCGGTGAAGAACACATAGTCGAGCCCGGCGGGCGTGAGCTCCTTCACGCGGTTGGCCAGCTCGAACGACAGAGGGTGACCAAACTGGAAGGCGGGCGCGTAGTCCAGCTTCATCGCCTGCCTGCCAATGGCTTCGGCAATCTCGCGGCGGCCGTGGCCCAGGCCCGAACACCACAGGCCCGAGAGCCCGTCAAAAATCTTGCGGCCTTCGCTGTCGGTGAAATAAGCGCCGCTGGCCTCCACGATCATGCGGGGATGGGCCTTGAACTGGCGGTTGGCCGTGTACGGCATCCAGTGCGCGTCGAGCCATTCGGCGTCCATGCGGGGGCCTTCGGCACCGGCGGCGGGTTTTTCGATGTTGACGAAGCTCATGGGGTTCTCCAGTGCAAAGGCGGCGACACAAGGCGGGCAGCCCCCAGGAATGGAGGCAGGACGTGGGCCATTGTTGCGCTGCCTGTTAATCTCTCCAATACTCCAATATCAATGTTTACTTGACGGTTTATGCAAGTAAAAGCCCCCACACCCCACCCCTCCCTCAAACACCGTGCCGTGCTGGGCCAGCTCAGCGACATGGACTTGCGCCTGCTCCAGGTGTTCAAGGCCGTGGTGGAGTGCGGCGGCCTGTCGGCTGCCGAGCTGGAGTTGAACATCGGCACCAGCACCGTGAGCCGCCACATCAAGGATCTGGAAACCCGCCTGGGCCTCACGCTGTGCCGCCGGGGGCGAGCGGGTTTTGCGCTGACGGCCGAGGGCCAGCGGGTGTACGGCGAAACCCTGCGCCTGCTGTCGGCCGTGGACGCCTTTCGCAGCAGCATCGACGACATCCACCGCCGCATGGGCGGGCGCCTCGACGTGGCGGTGTTCGACAAGACGGCCAGCAACCCGGCGGCGCACATTGGCGACGCCATTGCGCTCTTCGCCAGCCAGGCGCCCGAGGTCAGCCTGCAGATGCATGTGGCGTCGATCCCGGCCATCGAGCGCGGGCTGATCGACGGCAGCTTCCATGTCGGCATCATCCCGGCGCACCGCACGTCCCAAAGCCTGGCCTATGCCGACCTGTTCGCCGAGACCATGCTGCTGTACTGCGGTGCACGCCACCCGCTGTACGGCCAGGAGCATGCGGCGCTGACCTGGCAATCGCTGCGCGCCTGGCAGTTTGCGGGCCTGGGGTACCACTCACCCAACATGGAGCTGAGCCACAGCACCCGCCTGCCGCGCAAGGCTACGGGCTTCGACCAGGAATCTATCGCCACGCTGATCCTCTCGGGGCGCTACCTGGGTTTTCTGCCCGACCACTATGCCGAAAGCTTCGAGCGCCAGGGGTTGATGCAGGCGGTGCTGCCTGCACAGTTTCACTACCGCTGCCGGTTTGTGAGCGTGCTGCGCAAGTCGCCCCAGCCGCCGCGCGCAGCGCAGGCGTTTGCGCAATGCCTGCTGCAGGCACATGGGGAAAGCGGTGCTGCCTTGCGTTGACAGCCGTGCGGGAACAGAATGGCAGCTTGTTCCGCCCATTTCACCTAGGCAGCACCATGGCAAGCATTTCTTCTATCGCCCAATCCGGCCTGCAGGCCGCGCAGGTGCGCCTGGATGCCTCGGCCCACAACACCGCCAACATGAACACCCCCGGCTTCCGGCGCCTGCGCGCCGAGTCCTCCGAGGTGGCGGGCCAGGGTGGCGTGGCCACCGCAGTGCAGCGCGCGCCGCAAGAAGGCGTGGCACTGGAGCAGGAGGTGGTGGACCAGATGACGGCCACCTACGCCTTCAAGGCCAACCTGCAAACGCTTCAGACCCAGGACCGCATGATGGGCGCATTGCTCGACGTGCGGGCTTGAAGTGAAAACACCCCCCTGAGTCGCCTTCGGCGCCTTCCCCCCCTCTCTGCTTCGCTTCGCTCGCGGAGGGGAGACGCTTGCTCAGCGCGGCGGGGCGGCCCTTGCGCGGCGGCCCTGGCCTGGGACGCGCCCGTTTCATGCGACGTGGGTGTCGCGAAAAACTGCCCCCTCAAGCGTTCGCCAGCGTGGCATCGGCNNCTGCGCCTTGCGCTGCCCGGCACGCTCCCAGGCTTTCTCATGGAAGAAGAAGGCCACGGCCTGCACCGTGGGTTCGAGCAGGCTGAGCGTGAGCGAGGCCCACAGGTTGCCGGTGACGGCATAGGCCACCAGCGCGGCCACGCAGATGTGGATGGCGTAGTAACTGCCGGTCTTCATCAGCATGGTCTTGTTCTGGCGGGCAACGCGGCGGATGCGGGACATGGCAGGCTCCTTCCAAGGTGGGTGCCATCG
>DMZZ01000235.1:5775-6366 GCA_003484805.1 Comamonadaceae bacterium
TTCACTGCAACCGGGAGCACCGCATGGCCCTCATGGACTTCATCAAGAAACAGTTCATCGACATCCTTGAGTGGACCGAGGACGGCGATGGCCAGCTTGCGTGGCGCTATCCGATGGCGGGGATGGAAATCCAGAACGGCGGCACGCTGGTGGTGCGCGAGTCGCAGATGGCGGTGTTCGTCAACGAAGGCCAGGTGGCCGACGTGTTCGGCCCCGGCACCTACAAGCTGACCACGCAGACCCTGCCGGTGCTGACCTACCTGAAGAACTGGGACAAATTGTTCCAGTCGCCCTTCAAGAGCGACGTGTACTTCTTCAGCACGCGCCAGCAGATCGACCAGAAATGGGGCACGCCCCAGCCCATCACCATCCGCGACAAGGACTTTGGCGCGGTGCGCCTGCGTGCGTTTGGCAACTACGCCTACCGCATCGCCGACCCCAAGCTGTTCCACACCGAAATCTCGGGCACGCGCGACAGCTACCCCGTGGCCGACCTCGAAGGCCAGCTGCGCGGCATGGTGCTGCAGAACATCACCAACGCCATTGCGGGCAGCGGCCTGCCGTTCCTGGACCTCGCCGCCCACCAGGTGA
>DMZZ01000383.1:0-12432 GCA_003484805.1 Comamonadaceae bacterium
GAGATGGTGCCGGTGCTGGCCCGGGCCGGCGTGGCCGTCGGCGTGGCAGGCCTGTTCATGGAAACGCACCCCAAGCCCGCCGAGGCCTGGTCGGACGGCCCCAACGCCGTGCCGCTCAAGCACATGCGGGCCTTGCTGGAGACACTGGTGGCGCTCGACGACGTCACCAAGAGGAACGGTTTTCTCGAAAACAACTTTGGAGCCTGAGAACATGCCCAGTGGCTACGTCATCGCCAACGTGCGCGTCACCAACCCCGCGCAGTACGAGGAATACAAGAAATGGTCCACCGCGGCCTTCCAGGCCCACAACGCCGAGATCTGCGTGCGCGGCGGGCAGGTGGAGGTGATGGAGGGCGACTGGACACCCGAGCGCCTGGTGATCGCCAAGTTCCCCAGCTTCGAGGCCGCCAAGGCCTTCTACCATTCGCCCGAGTACGGCAAGGCCCGTGCGGCGCGCGAAGGCGCCGCCATCATGCGCCTGGTCTGCGTCGAAGGCCTTTGATACTCCCAATTTGATAGCTTCCAGCGCTTACCGGATAAGGGCTGGATGCCGATTTGATTTGAAACTTCCGCAAACAAAGGAAACCCATGAGTGCCATCGTTGACATCGTAGGCCGCGAAGTGCTGGACAGCCGCGGCAACCCCACCGTCGAATGCGACGTGCTGCTGGAATCGGGCGTGATGGGCCGCGCCGCCGTGCCCTCGGGCGCATCCACCGGCTCGCGCGAGGCCATCGAGCTGCGCGACGGCGACAAGTCCCGCTACCTGGGCAAGGGCGTGCTCAAGGCCGTGGAGCACATCAACACCGAAATTTCCGAAGCCGTTCTGGGCCTGGACGCCTCCGAGCAGGCCTTCCTCGACAAGACCCTGATCGACCTGGACGGCACCGACAACAAGAGCCGCCTGGGCGCCAACGCCATGCTGGCCGTCTCCATGGCCGTGGCCCGCGCCGCCGCCGAGGAATCCGGCCTGCCCCTGTACCGCTACCTCGGCGGCATGGGCGGCATGCAGCTGCCCGTGCCGATGATGAACGTGATCAACGGCGGCGCTCACGCCAACAACAGCCTCGATCTGCAAGAGTTCATGATCATCCCCGTGGGCGCGCCGAGCTTCCGCGAGGCCGTGCGCTGGGGCGCCGAGGTGTTCCACGCCCTGAAGAAGATCATCCACGACAAGGGCATGAGCACCGCCGTGGGCGACGAAGGCGGTTTCGCGCCTTCCGTGGAAAACCACGAAGCCGCCATCCAGCTGATCCTGCAGGCCATCGACGCCGCTGGCTACACCGCCGGCGAACAGATCGCCCTGGGCCTGGACTGCGCCGCGAGCGAGTTCTACAAGGACGGCATGTACGTGCTCGAAGGCGAAGGCGGCCTGCGCCTGACGGCCCAGCAGTGGACCGACATGCTCGCCACCTGGTGCGACAAGTACCCCATCATCTCCATCGAGGACGGCATGCACGAGGGCGACTGGGATGGCTGGAAGATCCTGACCGAGCGCCTGGGCAAGAACGTGCAGCTGGTGGGCGACGACCTGTTCGTCACCAACACCAAGATCCTGCAGGAAGGCATCGAGAAGAACATCGCCAACTCGATCCTCATCAAGATCAACCAGATCGGCACGCTGACCGAAACCTTCTCCGCCATCGAGATGGCCAAGCGCGCCGGCTACACCGCCGTGATCTCACACCGCTCGGGCGAAACCGAAGACAGCACCATCGCCGACATCGCCGTGGGCACCAACGCCGGCCAGATCAAGACCGGCTCGCTCTCGCGCTCGGACCGCATCGCCAAGTACAACCAGCTGCTGCGCATCGAGGAAGACCTGGGCGACATCGCGTACTACCCCGGCCGCCGCGCGTTCTACAACCTGCGCTGATCACGCGCTGACTCTGCCGTGGGCTCCCGCCTCGTCCCTGTCGTGCTGCTGGCCTTGCTGGCAGCCCTGCACGCCCAGCTCTGGCTGGGCCGGGGCAGCCTCCCACGCGTTCATGAAATGCAGCGGCAGATCAACGACCAGAAAGCGGCCAATGCGCAGGCCAGCCAGGCCAATGCACGTCTGGCCTCCGAAGTGCACGACCTGAAGGAAGGCCTCGACATGGTCGAGGACAAGGCCCGCAACGAGCTGGGCATGGTCAAGCAAGGCGAGATCTACGTGCAGTACACCCAGAAATAGGTGGCATCCCCCTGAGCGGCTGCGCCGCTTCCCCCTTCTCTCGGCTTCGCCGGGAAGGGGGGCAGCACCAGCGCCCGAACAGCAGAGTATTGGCGGCCCTTGCGCGGCGGTCGCTGGCCTTGGGCCGCGCCCTATTCAAGCGACCTGTCAGGCTGCAGCCTCAGTGCAGGGTAGGCGAAGCCGGTGCGTCCGGAGCCTGTGCCACGGGTGTCGGCGCAAACAGCCCTGCAGCATCCACGGCGTCGAAGTGGTACTGCTGACCACAGAATTCGCACCCTACCTCGATGGCTTCCCGCTCGGCCAGGATGCTCTCGACCTCGGCCGCACCCAGGCTTTGCAGCATGCGGCCCACGCGCTCGCGCGAGCATGTGCAGGCAAAGCGTGGGCCGTCCTGGCCCTGCTGCGGCTCGAAACGCAGGAGCTTCTCTTCCCAGAACAGGCGGCGCAGGATGGTGTCCACATCGAGCGTCAGCAGCTCCTCGCGCGTCAGGCTGGAGGCCAGGTGCGCGATGCGGTTGTAGTCCTCGTTGCGGCCGATCTGGTCTTCGTTTTCGCTGTGGCTCAGCTGCCCCCCCAGGTTGCCGGTGCCCTTGAGGGGCATGCGCTGGATCAGCAGGCCCGCTGCCACTTTGTCGTCGGCCGCCAGCACCAGCACGGTGTCGAGTTGCTCGGACTGCAGCATGTAGTGCTGCAACACATCAGACAGGTGTTCGAGCTTTTCATGCTGGTCGCCATGCAGCGGCACCACGCCCTGGTAGGGCTGCTGGCCGGGCAGACGGTCTTTCGGGTCGAGCGTGATGGCGCAACGCCCGCCGCCGCCCACGTTGACCATCTGACTCAGGCGCGCACTGTCCTGCACTTCGCCAATGATCGTGGCCGTGGCACGCAAGGACAGATCCGACTGCACCTCGGCCACCGCCAGCTTGACCGGGCCGTCGCCAAACACCTGCAACACCAGCGCACCGTTGAATTTGATGTTCGATTGCATGAGCACGGCCGCGGCCGCCATCTCTCCCAGCAGTTCGCGCACCGGCGCCGGATAGGGGCCGGTGGCGGTGTTGCCGGCGCGGCGCTCAAGGATGCCGGTCCAGGCATCGGTCAGGCGCACCAGCATGCCGCGCACGGGCAGGCCATCGAAGAGAAACTTGTGAAGTTCAGACACGCAGGGTTCCAGAAAAAAAGATCAGCTGAGCTTGCGCAGGCCGTTTTTGAAGCGGCGGGCGTTCTCGATGTAGTGCTGTGCGCTCATCCGCAGCCCCTCCATCTGCTCGGGCGTGAGCTGGCGCACCACCTTGGCGGGGCTGCCGATGATCATGGAGCCGTCGGGAAACTCCTTGCCCTCGGTCACCAATGCGCCGGCGCCGACGAGGCAGTTCTTGCCGAGCTTCGCGCCGTTGAGGATGACGGCGCCGATGCCGATCAGCGACTCGTCGCCAATGGTGCAGCCGTGCAGCATCACCTGGTGGCCCACCGTCACACGTTCGCCCACCACCAGGGGCTTGCCGAAGTCGGCGTGCAGCACGCTCGCGTCCTGGATGTTGGAACCCGCGCCGATGGTGATGCTCTCGGTGTCGCCGCGCACCACGGTGCCAAACCACACGCTGGCGTCTTCCCCCAGCGCCACTTTGCCGATCACCTGCGCACTGTCAGCCACCCAGCTTGAAGCCGCCACCTGCGGCGCCACGCCGTCGAGTTCATATATCGCCATGCACCCACTCCCGCAAAAAAAAGAAGCTGCCTTCGGTTACAAAGCGACGTTTCGCTCGGGATGGCAGCACCTAGAATTGTAGAGATGGAGCTTCGCCACCGCGCATTGCAGGTCTTGTGCCTCTCAGATCCCGAGCAAAAAGTGGCTCGGACGCTTGATCTACATGCGCAGTCAGCTCACCTTTCAATAGCAGACAAGGCACCGTCTGCAGACCTGCAGGCCTTGCCCGGCCACCCCGAACGCCCCGAACTGCGCAGCCACACCGAGATGGCCCGGCGTTCACCCGCCACCCCCGAGGGACGGGCCGTGCTGCTGCATGCCATCGCGCACATCGAATTCAACGCCATCAACCTCGCACTCGACGCCATCTGGCGTTTTGACGGCATGCCACGCCCGTATTACCTCGACTGGCTGCGCGTGGCAGCCGAGGAGGCCAGTCACTTTAAGATGCTGCGCACTCACCTGCGCAGCCAGGGCCACGACTACGGCGACTTTCCTGCCCACCAGGGACTGTGGACGATGTGCGAGAAGACGCAGCACGACGCCACAGCGCGCATGGCGCTGGTCCCCCGCACCATGGAAGCGCGCGGGCTGGACGCCACACCCCTCATCCAGCGCAAGCTGCGCCAGGTGGGCACCCCCGATGCGTTGGCTGCCGCCAGCATCCTGGACGTGATCCTGCACGAGGAAGTGGGGCATGTCGCGATTGGCGACCACTGGTACCGCTGGCTGTGCGAACGCGAGGGCCTGGAGCCTGAACCACACTACGCAGCCCTGGTGGCCCGCTACGAAGCCCCCCGCCCCAAGCCGCCGCTCAACGAACAGGCNNATCCCTACAATCAGCGCCCGACTCTGTTGACTTCGCCATCTACAAACCAACCTACCATGTCAAGCACCCATGCTCCCGGGAGCGCCACCACACCGACCGCTCCCGACGCCAGCCTGACATCCGTGGCCCTGATCGCCCGACAGGCGATCGTGAACGCACAGCATGTGGTGATCGGCTACGAGCTGTTCAACCGCTCGCGCACCGGTCCCACCCACACCGCCGCAACCGATGTGGCGCTGGTGTTCACCGCGCTGTCGCACGCCGGCACGGACGAACTGGTCGGTAAAAAACTCATCTTCGTCAACTGCACGCACGAGAGCCTGACCGGCGGCCATCTCGAACTGATCGACCCCGACAAGGTGGTCCTGGAAATCCCCCCGCTGGGCCATGCCGCCGCCGAAGAAGTCGCTGCACGCCTTCCCATCCTGATGGGTCTGCGCGAGCGCGGCTTTCACCTCGCGTTTGACCACACGGTGCTGCAGTCCACCTACGCCACCTGGCTTCCGCTGGCCGACTACATCAAGCTGGACCTCTCGGTGCTCGCACCCGACCAGCTGGCCGTGCTGATCAGCTACGCCAACCGCCATACCCAGGCCGAACTGATTGCCGAAAAAGTGGAAACCGCGCAACAGTACGACGCGGCCTCCAGCAAGGGCATCCAGATGTTCCAGGGCTACTGGTTTGCCCGCCCTTCCCTGGTACACGCCAAGCTGGTCGCTCCCGGGCAGGCCGCCATCCTCGAACTCATCAACCTGGTGCGCAAGCAGGCCAGCACCGACGATATCGAGGAAGTGCTCAAGAAAGACGCGGGCCTGGCCTTCAACCTGATGCGGCTGATCAACTCTTCGGGCTTCGGCCTCACGCGGGAGATCACCTCCTTCCGCCAGGCGGTGATGCTGATGGGCCTGAAAAAGCTGTTCCGCTGGGCAGCGCTGCTGCTGACGGCCTCGCGCACCAGCGGTACGCCCTCCTCCGTCGGGCAGACGGCCGTGGTACGCGGCCGACTCATGGAGCTGCTGGCCCTCGAAACGCTGTCGCAGGAAGAAGCCGATGAAGCTTTCGTGGTGGGCATCTTCTCGATGCTCGACACCATGCTGAGCATGCCCATGGAGTCTGCCCTGGACCTGCTGAGCGTGCCCGACGCCGTGAGCGCTGCACTGCTGCGCCATGAAGGCATCCTGGGTGACCTGCTCAGCCTGGCACAGGCCTGCGAGTCCAGCGACGATGCGGCCTTCAACCGCGCCGCCAGCACTTTGCACCTGAGCAGCCAGCAGATCAACGGTGCCCACCTGCAGGCGCTGGCGTGGGCAGACCACATCACCGAGTGACGCCAACGCCCCATGGCGCGGGCTTCGCTCTAGAATCAGCTGAACATCAGCCCCTGCACGCCCATGTCCAGCACTCCAGAGCAAGAAACCCCGACCGCCCCTGAAACGCCCGTGGGCGGAGGAAACACCGCCCTGATCGCCCGCCAGGCGATCGTCGACGAGCACCGCGCGGTGTTCGGCTACGAGCTGTACGACCGATCCACCGAACTGGACTCCCACACCGCTGCGAGTGACGCGGCACTGCTGTTCAATGCCCTCTCGCACGGCGACGCCGAAGCCCTGGTGGGCAAAAAGATCGTCTTCATCAACTGCACGCAGGAGAGCCTGGTTTCCGGCCACCTGGAACTCGTCCATCCGGACAAGGTGGTGCTGGAAGTGCCGACGCTGGCCGAAAGTGCCAGCGCCGAAGACATTGAACACGCCATCGAACAGTTTGATGTGCTGAGCAAACGGGGCTTCAAGCTGGCATTCAACCAGAATGTGCTGCGGCGCGCCTATGCGGCCTGGCTACCGCTGGCGTCCTACATCAAGCTCGACATGACGGCGTTCAAGCCCGAGATGGCAGGCCCGCTGGTGAAGTTTGCGCGTGGCGCCAATGACAAGGTCCAGATCATTGCGGAAAAGGTCGAGACTGCAGAGCAGTACCAGCTCATGGCCGACCTGGGGGTCAAGCTGTTCCAGGGCTACTGGTTTGCCAAGCCCTCGCTGGTCCAGACCAAGACCATCCGCCCTTCGCAAGCCATCATCATCCAGTTGATCAACCTGGTGCGCAAACAGGCCAGCTCGACCGAGATCGAGGAACTGCTCAAGAAAGATCCCACGCTCTCGTTCAACCTGTTGCGCTTCATCAATTCGTCGGGTTTCGGCCTCTCGTGCGAGATCACCTCGTTCCGCCACGCGGTGATGATTCTGGGCCTGAAAAAGCTCTTCCGCTGGGCTGCACTGCTGCTCACCACGTCGCGCGCCAGCGGCTCGGCGCCGGCCGTTGGCACCACGGCCGTGGTGCGCGGGCGGCTCATGGAACTGCTTGCCGCTGAAATGCTGTCGCCCGAGGACTGCGACAACGCCTTCGTCGTGGGCGTGTTCTCGCTGCTCGATGCCATGCTGGGCATCCCGCTCGAACAGGCCCTGGAATCCGTGGCACTGCCCGAGCCCGTGACAGAAGCTCTGCTGGGCAACACCGGCGTTTTTGCACCGTTCCTGGCGCTGACCAAGGCCTGCGAAAGCGGTGACGACGCGGCCTTCGCGCACAACATCGAACTGCTGCATCTCTCGGGCCACCAAGTCAACATGGCCCACCTGCAGGCGCTGGCCTGGGCCGACAGCCTCGGCGCGGAATAAGCTCAGCCGCGCGGGTGGTGCCGCGCATGCAGCTGGCGCAACCGCTCGCGCGCCACATGGGTGTAGATGGTGGTGGTGGAAATGTCGGCATGGCCCAGCAGCAACTGCACCACGCGCAGGTCTGCGCCATGGTTGAGCAGGTGCGTGGCAAACGCATGGCGCAGGGTGTGCGGTGACAGCGGCACCGTGATACCAGCCGCCAGCGCGCACTTCTTGACGATGACCCAGAACATCACGCGCGTCATGCCCGCGCCGCGTGCCGTCACGAACAGATCCTGAGTCTGCTGCCCGGCCAGGATGGCGCCGCGCGCCTCTTGCAGATAACGCTCCAGCCACTGGCGGGCCACATCACCGAAGGGCACCAGGCGCTCCTTGCTGCCCTTGCCCATCACGCGCAGCACGCCTTCGTTCAGCCCCAGGTTCCAGGTCTTGAGCGTCACCAGCTCGGTCACGCGCAGGCCGCTGGCGTACATCAGCTCCAGCATGGCGCGGTCGCGCAGGCCCAGCGGCGTATTGGCATCGGGGGCCTCCAGCAAGGCTTCGACCTGGGCCTGGGACAGCGTCTTGGGCACACGCAGCGGCTGGCGCGCCGCCTGCAGGCGCACCGTGGGATCTGCCTGGATGCGCCGCTCGCGCAGCGCCCAGTGAAAGTAGCGCCGCAGCACGGTCAGGCGCCGGTTGGCCGTGGTGGCCTTCGTGCCGGCATGGCGCTCGGCAAAATAGCCCTGCAGGTGGTGCTCGGACGTTCCATCCAGGGCCTGCGCGGGCTGCTGCTGCGCCAGCCACTGTGCGTACATCGTGAGGTCACGCCGGTAGGCGGCCAGCGTGTTGCGCGAAAGGCCGTCCTCCAGCCACAGGGTGTCCACAAAAACGTCAATGGCGGACAGGCTGGTCTGGAGATCGGCGGACATCCTTAAACCTTAGCAGATGGCAGGTACAAAAAAGCCCTGCCAGCTCGCACCGGCAGGGCCCGTGAAAAAGCGGTGATCAGTTGAGATTCAGCTTCTGCTGCTCGACCACTTTCTTGTACACCTCGAACTCGGCCTTGATCTGCGCCCCGAACTGCTCGGGCGTATCGGCCACGATGAGCGAGCCCGTGTCTTCGATGCGCTTCTTCACGGCCGGGTCTTCCAGGACCTTGCGCACCGCGGCGTTGATCTTGTCCACCACCTCTTTGGGCAATCCCTTGGGGCCGACGATGCCGTAGTACGCCATGCGGTTGACGGGCTCCAGGCCCAGTTCCTTGAACGTGGGCACGTTGGGCAGACCCGCCACGCGCTGGGGCGCAGCCACCACGATGGGCACAAGGCGGTTTTCCCGGATGAAGGGAAACGCCGAAGGCAGGTTGTCAAAGATGATCGGCACCTGTCCGGCCACCGTGTCGTTGAGCGCGGGGCCCGCGCCACGGTAGGGAATGTGCGTCATGAAGGTGCCGCTGAGGTTCTTGTACAGCTCGGTCTGCAGGTGACCAATGCCGCCCGTGCCCGACGATGCGTACGAATACTTGCCGGGGTTCTTCTTCACCTCGGCCACGAACGACGCGTAGTCCTTGGCCGGAAAGCTCGGGTGCACCGCAATGATGTTGGGCGTGGCCGCGATGTTGACGATGGGGGTGAAGTCAGTCAGAGGGTTGTACGGCGTCTTGGGGTTGATGGCCGGATTGGCTGCCGTGGTGGAGACCGTGGCCATGCCCAGCGCGTAGCCGTCCGGTGTGGACTTGGCAGTTTCGTTCGCGCCGATGATGCCGCCGCCGCCAGCCTTGTTCTCCACCACCACGGGCTGCCCCAGGGCCCGGCCCAGCGGGTCGGAGATCACCCGCGCAATGATGTCGGTCGTGCCGCCCGGTGCAAACGGCACCACCAGCCGCACGGGCTTGTTGGGGTAGCCCTGGGCCCAAGCGGTGCCCGTTGCGGCCACCATGGCCAGCCCTAGCCAGATTCTTCGTTGCATCAATTGCTCCTTGTCGTAAAAAACAGATCAAGGCTAGTTTTATCTCAAAGACCACCGCCGCACCACCCCGTGTTTGCCCCAGCGGGTGCATGCGGCCTGGCTCCGGCACCCGTGCGGTGCAGTCAGAGGCTGAGAGTTTTTTCCCGTGCCCGAAAGGTGCTTCAAAACACTCCTGCTTGAGGCGCAAAGCACAGCCATAGCTCGGGCTATGGCGCGCATTTGCAACGTCGAGCAGGGGTGTTTTGACGTGCAAGGCGGGTATGGTCTAGGCCACTACCGCCGCGAAAAGCGCTGCCAGCCCTGCCACGGTATCCTGCACGCCGTGAACTACGCGCAACTGCTCTTCCCGGATTTCTCGCTCATCCTCTGCGGCTACCTCATCTGCCGCTACACCGCCCTCAACCGCACGGTCTGGCAGCCCGTGGAAAGCCTGGTGTACTACCTGCTGTTCCCGGTGCTGCTGTTCCAGTCCATCGTCAAGAGCCCGATCGACCTGAACGCCGCCTCGGGCCTGATGGCGGTCGGCCTGCTCTCGGGCCTGTGCGGCATCGGCCTGGCCTATGCCCTGCCCCACCTGCCCTGGCTGGGCCGGCGCCTCGACCCACGCGACCATGCCGCGAGCGCCCAGGTGGCCTTTCGCTTCAACTCCTTCATCGGCCTGGCGCTGGCCGAGCGCGTGGCCGGCAGCCAGGGGCTGCTGATGATCGCCGTGCTCATCGGCGTTTGCGTGCCATTGTTCAACGTGGCCGCCGTCTGGCCCATGGCGCGCCAGGGCAAGCACAGCTTTGCGCGCGAGCTGATGCGCAACCCGCTGATCCTGGCCACGGCCTCAGGCCTGGTGACCAACCTGCTGGGCTTTCGGATTCCGGACTGGATGGAACCCACCGTCCACCGCATCGGCGCCGCCTCGCTGGCGCTGGGCCTGATGGCGGCGGGCGCGGGCATGCAGTTCGGGCTTCTGCAGCGCAGCAAGCTGCTGTCGCTCTCGGTGCTGTCCATCCGCCATCTGGTGCAACCGCTCATTGCCCTGGGCGTGGCGCTGCTGCTGCGCCTGGACCCCGTGCAGACCACCGTGCTGCTGGCCTTCTCGGCCCTGCCCACGGCCTCCACCTGCTACGTGCTGGCCGCACGCATGGGCTACAACGGGCCGTATGTGGCGGGGCTGGTCACGCTGTCCACGCTGCTGGGGCTGGCAAGTTTGCCGTTCGCGCTGGGCATCTTGCGCTGAAGCTATTGTTTTAATAGCTGGCAGCGCTTGTCCATCCTGCGCCGCAGCCCGTTTTCATTCAAAGAATCTCTTGGGCCAACGCCCATTCCACATGCTCGCGTACCAGGGCGCTCTCATGCGCTGCGCGCGACTGCAGCGCCCCGCGCACACCGGCATCGCCCGTGGCGCGCAGCGCGTTGCCCAGCGCCACGGCAATGTTGCGCAGCCAGCGCTCGTGGCCGATGCGGCGGATCGGGCCACCCTCGGTCAGGCGCAAAAAAGTGGCCTCATCCCACGCAAACAGGTGCACCAGTTGCTGGCCCGTGAGGCCGGCGCGCGCATCGAAGTCGGGCAACTGGCTGGGCTGGGCGTATTTGTTCCAGGGGCAGACGAGCTGGCAATCGTCGCAGCCATAGATGCGGTTGGCCAGCAAGGGGCGCAGCTCCAGCGGGATCGGGCCGGAATGCTCGATGGTCAGGTAGGAGATGCAGCGCCGCGCATCGAGCCGGTAGGGGGCGATGATGGCCCCCGTGGGGCACACGTCCATGCAGGCCTGGCAACTGCCGCAGTGCGCGGTGACGGGCTCGCTCGGCT
Source organism: Comamonadaceae bacterium (assembly GCA_003484805.1). Lineage (GTDB taxonomy): Bacteria > Pseudomonadota > Gammaproteobacteria > Burkholderiales > Burkholderiaceae_C > Simplicispira. Next base: position 11,130 of record DMZZ01000383.1, read on the forward strand.
CCAGGGGCATGTCCACATAGATCTCGCCCAGGAAGAACATCGAGCCGCCCTCGCGGTTGAGCACCAGCGTGTGCTTGCCTCGCCAGCCCTGGCCGCTGCGCCGGGCCAGCTCCGCCTCCAGCACCGGGGCCGAGTCGGTGAACACGCGGTGGCCGAGCGGCCCCACGGCCTGCGTGATGCGGTCGCAGAGCTTTTGCAGCCGCGCGCGCAGCACCTTGTGGTAATCCCGCCCCCGGGCATAGACCGAGACGATGGCCTCGCCGGGGCGCTGCAAGCGCTCGAACTCGATGGCCTGCCAGCCTGGCGGCGCATCGACGGGGGTGCCCTGCGGCAGGTAGTCCATGCGCGCCGTGATCACGCTCACCGTGCCGGGCACCAGCTCGGCCGGGCGGGCACGCTTGAGGCCGTGGGCCTCCATGTAATGCATCTCGCCATGGAACCCCTGGGCCAGCCATTGCATCAACCCTTCCTCGGCCGAAGACAGGTCGACGCCCGCCACGCCGATTTGGGAGAATCCCAGCTCGCGTGCCCACTGCTGAATTTGAGGAACCCATTGACTGCTGCTGACCACCATCGCCCGATTGTAGAAAGCCCCACCGCCCTGGCGACGCGGCAAGCCACCTGGCGCAGTGAGGACGATACGGCTGCGTTCGCGGGCCAGCTGGCCGCGCAACCGCTGCTGGCCAACGCCTTCATCACGCTGCACGGCGACCTGGGCGCGGGCAAGACCACGCTGGTGCGCCACCTGCTGCGCGCACTGGGTGTGCAGGGCCGCATCAAAAGCCCGACCTATGCCGTGGTCGAGCCGCACGAGGTGCCGGGGCTGGACATCTGGCACTTCGACTTCTACCGTTTCAACGACCCGCGCGAGTGGGAAGACGCGGGTTTTCGCGACGTATTTGCCAGCCAGGGCCTGAAACTGGCAGAATGGCCGGAAAAGGCCGCAGCGCTCATCCCTGCTGCGGATGTTGCTATCCACATTGAAGCACTGGACGAGGATGCGCGGCAGGTTACCCTGCTCGCCCACACCCCCCTTGGCCACCGCCTGCTACAAGGATTGAGCGCATGACACTTCCGCCCCGCCACAGCACCGCAGCCGACAGCGTCGGCCTGCCCACGCGCCGTGCGCTGCTGCAGGCGGGCAGCCTGGTGCTGCTGCTGGGCACGCAGCAGATTGCGCGCGGTGCCACCATCGTGGCCGTGCGCGTGTGGCCCGCGGACGACTACTCGCGCGTCACCATCGAATCCGATCAGCCCCTGCGCGCCCAAAAGTTCTTCGTCACCACCCCGCCCCGCCTGGCGG
>DMZZ01000383.1:12570-13518 GCA_003484805.1 Comamonadaceae bacterium
AAAACCCCATCGACCCGCTCGAAGCGCTGATCGCCGAGCGCCTGCGCGAGAAAATCACCGAACCCGCGGCCACCGCCAGCGGCGCCAGCCCGGCCGACAAGGCGGCGGCGGCAGCCCCCACCGCGCCCGACCACGACCCGCTGGGCGAACTGATTGCCCGCACCGACGCCCAGCGCAAGGCCCCCAGCCCCGGCACTGCCGTGGCCCCGCCGCCATCGGCTGCAGCCGCCGCACGCCAGACCGACCGCCTGATCATCATTGCCCTCGACCCCGGACACGGCGGAGAAGACCCCGGCGCCATCGGCCCCGGCGGCACGCGCGAAAAAGACGTGGTGCTGAAGGTGGCCCGCCTGCTGCGCGACCGCATCAACACCACCACCGTGGGCGGCAACCCCATGCGCGCCTACCTCACGCGCGACGGCGACTTCTTCGTGCCCCTGGGCACGCGCGTGCAGAAAGCCCAGCGCGTGCAGGCAGACCTGTTCGTGAGCATCCACGCCGACGCCTTCACCAACCCCGACGCACGCGGCGCCAGCGTGTTCGCGCTGAGCCAGAACGGCGCATCCAGCTCGGCCGCNNCGCTGGCTGGCCAACAAGGAGAACCAGGCCGACCTGGTGGGCGGCCTGAACGTGCGCGCCAAAGACCGCCATGTACAAAGCGCCCTGCTCGACATGAGCACCACCGCACAGATCAACGACAGCCTCAAACTTGGCAGCGTGCTGCTGGGCGAGATCGGNNGACATCCCCAGCGTGCTGGTGGAAACCGCCTTCATCAGCAACCCCCAGGAAGAAGCCAAGCTGCGCACCAGCGCCTACCAGGAAGAGCTGGCGGACGCACTGATGCGCGGCATCACACGCTACTTCGCCAAGAACCCGCCGCTGGCGCGCAGCCGCTCGGTGTAGTCCCCCTGTTCACGCCCCCGCGACAGGGGTACATTGGCAGCCAG
>DMZZ01000343.1:0-1058 GCA_003484805.1 Comamonadaceae bacterium
AGACGAAAAATCGCGCCAGCTCAAGGCCAAGATCGAAGAGTTGCTGGGCACGGCGCTGGGTTCGGACCGCCCTACCCAGACGATCTGAGCGGCTTCCACTTCTGGTGCCGATCCGCCCGCGCGGGTCGGCTTTTTTACTTGACGATGCATGTTCACTGATTCCCACTGCCACCTCACCTTTCCGGAGCTGTCCAGCCAGTTGCCGGCCATCCGCGAAGCCATGCGCGCCGCGCAGGTGGACCGCGCGCTGTGCATCTGCACCACCCTGGAAGAGTTCGATGCGGTGCATGCCCTGGCCACGGCCCACGACAACTTCTGGTGCTCCGTGGGCGTGCACCCCGACAACGAGGGGGTGATCGAGCCCTCGTTGCAGGATCTGCTCGACCGCGCTGCGTTGCCGCGCGTGGTGGCCATCGGCGAGACCGGGCTCGACTACTACGGCATGGAAGATCGCAAGGGCGGGCGCAGCATTGCCGACCTGGAGTGGCAGCGCGAGCGCTTTCGCACCCACATCCGCGCCGCGCGCGCCTGCGCCAAACCGCTGGTGATCCACACCCGCAGTGCGTCGGCCGACACGCTGGCCATCCTGCGTGAAGAAGGCGAGGACGGCGCGGGGAACCGGGCGGGAGGCGTGTTCCACTGTTTCACCGAAACGGCAGAGGTGGCGCGTGCGGCGCTGGACCTGGGTTTCTACATCTCGTTCTCCGGCATCATCACCTTCAAGAGCGCGCAGGACCTTCGCGACGTGGCGGCCTTCGTGCCGCTGGACCGCATGCTGATCGAAACCGACAGCCCCTATCTGGCGCCGGTGCCCTACCGGGGCAAGACCAACAACCCGTCCTATGTGCCCCATGTGGCGCGGCAGATCGCAGCGGTGCGCGGCATGGAGGTTGAAGCGGTGGCGCAGGCCACGAGCCGCAATTTCGAGGCCCTTTTCACGGGAGTATTGCCATGAAGATTCAGCGCCGCCGCCTGTGGTGGCTGGCTGTTGCGGGTATCGCACCCGCCTGGGCGGGGTCGTACGAGGATTTCTTCGCGGCCATCCAGCGCGACGATGC
>DMZZ01000343.1:1111-7253 GCA_003484805.1 Comamonadaceae bacterium
AGGACGAAAGCCCTTTGATGATGGCCGCACTGCGCGGTCATGTGGACGCCGTGCGCGCCCTGATTGCCCGCGATGCCGACGTCAACAAGACCGGATGGACGCCCCTGCACTACGCCGCCACCGGCACGCAGCCGCAGCAACCCGAAATCATTGCGTTGCTGCTGGAACACCATGCATTCATTGATGCGGCTTCGCCCAACGGCACCACGCCGCTGATGATGGCGGTGCACTATGGCACGCGCGAGTCCGTGCAGTTGCTGCTCAAAGAGGGCGCTGACCCCTCATTGAAGAACCAGCTGGGCCTGGGCGCCGCCGATTTTGCGCTGCGTGCCAGCCGCAAGGACATGGCCGACATGATTGCCGCCGCCATCCGCCAACGCCAGCCCAACCGCGGACGCTGGTAGCTTCAGTTGGGCGTGGGGCGCGCCTGAAGCCGGGCATACAGCCCGCCCTGGGCCACCAGCTGGGCATGGGTGCCCTGCTCGACGATGCGCCCGCGCTCCATCACCACCACCCGGTCGGCATGCTCGATGGTGGATAGCCGGTGGGCAATCACCAGCGTGGTGCGCCCTTGCATGAGGCGTTGCAGGGCTTCCTGGACCAGCCGCTCGGATTCGGTGTCCAGCGCCGATGTGGCTTCGTCGAGGATCAGGATGGGCGCATTCTTGTACAGCGCCCGGGCAATCGCCAGGCGCTGGCGCTGGCCACCCGAGAGCTGGGTGGCGTTGTGCCCCACCACGGTGTCGATGCCCCGTGGCAGCGCGGCCACATGCTCGGCCAGGTTGGCGGCGGCCAGGCATTCGTGCACGCGCTGGGTGTCCACGGCCTGGCCCAGTGCCACGTTGGCTGCAATGCTGTCGTTGAACATCACCACATCCTGGCTCACCAAGGCGAACTGGGCACGCAGCGTGGCCAGGTCCCATTCCTGCAAGTCATGGCCGTCGAGCAGAATCTGACCGGCCGAATGCGGAACAAAGCGCGGCAGCAGATTGACCAGCGTGGTCTTGCCCGCGCCCGAGGGGCCCACCAGGGCGACGATTTCGCCGGGCTGCACCGACAGGCTCACGCGGTCGAGGGCGGGGGCCTGATCGGCACCAAAGGCCACACTGACCCCTTCCAGGCGGATGGCGCCGTGCACCTGGGCCGGGGCATGGTGGCCGCCTTGTTCGGCCGGTGTGTCACCCATCAGGCGCAGGCCCCGTTCCAGCGCGGCCACGCCCCGGGTGATCGGACTGGCCACATCGGCCAGGCGGCGAATGGGGGCAATCAGCATGAGCATGGCGGTGATGAAGGCCACGAAACCACCCACCGTCACATCGTGCGCGGTGCCTGCGGTGCGGCTTTGCCACAGCGCAACGCAAATCACCGCCGACAGGGCGGCCGCCGCCAGCAACTGGGTGAGCGGCGTCATGGCCGACGAGGCGATGGTCGATTTGATGGCCAGGCTGCGCAAGCGCCGGCTCAGGGCGTCAAACCGCCGGGCTTGCGATGCCTGTGCCGCATGCAGGCGCACCATGCGGTGTGCCAGCACGTTTTCTTCGACCACATAGGCCAGTTCGTCGGTGGCTTGCTGGCCGCTCTTGGTGAGGTGGTAGAGGCGACGCGACAGCGTCTTCATGATCCAGGCCACGCCGGGCACCACCACCGCCACGATCAGCGTGAGCTGCCAGTTCAGGTACAGCAGGTACCCCAGCAAGGCCAGCAGGGTGAAGCCATCGCGCGAGATGCCCAGCAGGGCCTGCACCAGCAGGGTGGCGCCGGTCTGCACCTCGTACACCACGGTATTGGACAAGGCACTGGCCGACTGGCGGGTGAAAAGACCCATTTCAGCGGCCAGCAGGCGGTCGAACAGGGCAGTGCGCAGCGTCAGCATGCCTTCGTTGGCAATGCGGGCCAGCGCGTACTGCCCCACGAACTGGGCCAGACCGCGCACCAGGAAGACCCCCATGATGGCCACGGGCACCATCCACAGCTGCAGCGAACCATCGGTGAAGCCTTTGTCCAGCAGCGGCTGCAACAGCGCTGGAATGAGGGGTTCGGTGATGGCGCCTACCAGCGTGGCGATGATGGCGGCCGTCCAGCCCAGCCGCTGGCCGCCAAAGTAGACGGAAAGCCGCGCCAGCCGTGCCATCAGGCGTTCGGGTGGGGGGGCGGTGGAGTCGCTGGGGGCGGGCGGGGCGCCAGTTTCTGGGGCATGCATGAAGGCGCGATTCTACGTTTTGCGCCATGCCCCAACAGTTTGTGACATGGGGACATTTTCCAGTGTGTAACATTCAAGCCTGACAATCGGCTTTTGCCCGGTTGCTCCTGGCTGCGAATGACTACCAACCGATTCCTTACCCCCACACTTCCTGCGGCTGTGCTGCACCCCTCCCGTCGTTTCATGATGGCATCGCTGGCTGCACTTGCGGCCTCTCCGGCACTGGCGCAGTTCCGGGTTGAAGTCACAGGCGTGGGCATGACGCAGTTGCCCATTGCCATCGCCCCGTTCCGGGACGAAACACAAGCGCCGCAAAAAGTCTCCGCCATCGTTCAGGCCGACCTGGAGCGCAGCGGCCAGTTTCGTGGCGTGGATACCGCAGGTGCCCGGCTGGACGAAACATCCCGTCCCGATGTGGCCCTGTGGCGCCAGAAAAGCGCCGATTCTCTTGTCTCCGGCAGCATCACCCGCATGGCCGATGGGCGCTTTGACGTGCGCTTTCGCTTGTGGGACGTGGTACGCGGGCAGGACCTGGGCGGACAAAGTTACGTGGTGGTGCAAGGCGACCTGCGCCTGGTGGCGCACCGCATTGCCGACTTTGTCTATGAAAAACTCACTGGCGAGCGGGGCGTGTTCTCCACCCGCATTGCCTATGTCACCAAGGCCGGCACGCGCTACAGCCTTTGGGTGGCCGATGCCGACGGCGAGAACGCCCAGTCGGCGCTGTCCAGCCCCGAATCCATCATTTCACCGGCCTGGTCGCCGTCGGGTGGCCAGCTCGCCTATGTATCGTTCGAATCGCGCAAGCCCGTGGTCTATGTGCACGATGTGGCCACGGGTCGGCGCCGCCTGGTGGCCAACTTCCGTGGCTCCAACAGCGCCCCCGCCTGGGCGCCCGATGGCCGCACGCTGGCCGTGACCCTGAGCCGCGACGGATCTTCGCAGCTCTACACGATCGATGCCAACGGTGGTGAACCCAGGCGTCTCATGCAAAGCTCGGGCATCGACACCGAGCCCGCTTTTGCCCCCGACGGCCGCAGCATCTACTTTGTCAGCGACCGTGGCGGCGCGCCCCAGATTTACAAGGTGCCCAGCTCGGGTGGCAATGCCGAGCGCGTCACCTTCAACGGCAGCTACAACATTTCTCCGTGCCTCAGCCCCGATGGCCGCTGGCTCGCCTTCATCTCCCGCGTGGGGGGGGCGTTCAAGCTGCATGTGATGGAACTGGCCACCGGTGCCGTCACGGCCATCACGGACACCACTGCCGATGAACGCCCCAGCTTCGCGCCCAACAGCCGCTTGATCGTGTACGCCACCCAGTACCAGGGCCGCGAATCGCTCATGACCACCACGCTGGACGGCAAGATCAAGGCGCGCCTCGCTGGGCAGGGTGGAGACATTCGCGAGCCGGACTGGGGCACCTTCCAGGCGCAATGAACTTTTCCACCCCATTTGCTTCACAGTTTCAGGAGATTTTTTCGATGTTCAAACGTATTCCTTTTGCCATTGCCATCGTCGCACTTGTGGCCGGTTGCAGCTCGGGGGTTGACCTCGACAATGTGCCCGTTGAAGACAAGAGCGGTGCTCCGCTTTCCACCAGCGGTGCCAATGGCGCCAATTCCGGCAGCACCGGGCAGAGCGGTGTGCGCGGTGTGGACCTCACGCAGTCGGGCCGTGATGGCGCCGGCCCTGTGGGAGTCGGCCGCATCGTCTATTTCGACTACGACAGCTACGTCATCAAGTCGGACTACCAGTCGCTCATCGAAGCCCATGCGCGCTACATGAAATCCGGCAGCATGCCCAAGGTGGTGATCGAAGGCCACACCGACGAGCGCGGTGGCCGCGAATACAACCTGGCCCTGGGGCAGAAGCGTGCCGAAGCGGTGCGCCGTTCGCTGGGACTGCTGGGTGTTCCTGACGGCCAGATGGAAGCCGTGAGCTTTGGCAAGGAGAAGCTCGCCGCCCAGGGCAACAGTGAAGACATTCATGCGCAGAACCGCCGCGCCGAGCTGGCCTATCGCTGATGGGTAATATGCATTTGATGCGCTCTGTGCGTTGGCTGTTTGCAGCAGCGTTGCTTGGTAGCTCCCTTGCGCCGGCCCATGCGGCCATCTTTGAGGATGGAGAGGCTCGCCGCGCGATCATCGAGTTGCGGCAGCGTGTGGATGCGCTTCAGCAAAGCGGTCAACGTTCCTCGGACGAACTGCGCCGGGCTAACGACGATGGAACCCAGTTGCGCCGCAGCCTGCTCGACCTGCAGACGCAGATCGAGACCTTGCGCGTGGAAATGGCCAAACTGCGTGGCCAGAACGAGCAACTGACGCGGGAGGTGGCAGAGCTTCAGCGCCACCAGAAAGACATGGCGCGCGGGGTAGATGAGCGCCTGCGACAGTTTGAACCGGTCAAGGTCACGGTGGACGGGCTGGAGTTCCAGGCCGAACCCGATGAGCAGCGCAGTTTCGACGCTGCGCTGGCCCGTTTTCGGGAAGGCAAGTTCGCTGAAGCCGAGGCGGCATTTTCTACGTTTGTGCGGCAGTACCCCCGCAGCGGCTATCTGCCTTCGGCCCGGTTCTGGCTGGGCAATGCCCAGTATGCCAACCGCGACTACAAGGAAGCCATCAACAACTTCAAGGCGCTGATCGCCAGCGCGCCCAGCCACGCGCGTGCGCCCGAGGCTGCGTTGTCGATTGCCAACTGCCAGATCGAGCTGAAGGAAACGCGGGGTGCTCGAAAGACCCTCGAAGACCTGTTGCGTGCCTATCCGCAATCCGAGGCTGCAGCCGCGGCCAAGGAACGACTGTCCCGCCTGAAATAGTGGAGCACCATCTGCCTGCGTCCACGCCATCGCCTGAACTATCTGCCGACAGCGCCGCTTTGCAGCAGCGCCGGTTTGGTGGCCTGGATCGCCTTTATGGCCAGAACGGCGCCGCCCGCATTCGTGCAGCCCATGTGGCCGTGGTAGGTATTGGCGGGGTCGGCTCATGGGCGGCAGAGGCCCTGGCTCGCAGTGGTGTAGGTCGCCTGACGCTGATCGATCTCGACCATGTCGCCGAGTCCAACATCAACCGCCAGATTCATGCACTCGAAAACACCGTAGGCCAGGCCAAGGTGCTGGCGATGCGGGACCGGGTGGCGCAGATCAACCCGGATTGCGTGGTGGCCTGCATCGAAGACTTCGTCGAACCTGCCAATTGGCCAGCCTTGTTACCCGAGCCCGTGGATGCGCTGATCGACGCATGCGACCAGGTGCAGGCCAAAACCGCCATGGCAGCCTGGGCACGCACGACCCGTGCGCGCTTCATCAGCGTGGGCGCTGCGGGCGGAAAGCGCCTCGCCCACAAGGTCGATGTCGACGATCTGGCCTTCACGACCCACGACCCGCTCCTGGCCCAGTTGCGCTACCGGCTCCGCAAACACCACGGAGCCCCTCGCGATGGCAAGAAGATGGCCGTTACCTGTGTTTTCAGCCGCGAATCCGTCGCACCGCCCGACCCTTCTTGCGGAATCGAGGGCGATGGTTCGCTCAACTGCCATGGCTACGGCTCGGTCGTGGCGGTGACAGCCACCTTTGGCCAGTGCGCAGCCGGGTGGGTTCTTGACGCCCTTGCAGGTCATTCAGAGAAAAAGGCGAAAAGCACGCTATAATGCAAGGCTTTTCCGGATGTCTATTCCGGAAAACGTGGGACGTTAGCTCAGTTGGTAGAGCAGCGGACTTTTAATCCGTTGGTCACAAGTTCGAATCTTGTACGTCCTACCAAGCCACATAAGGAAAGTCCGCTATCGAAAAGATAGCGGACTTTTTAATTTTCTGGGTCATGTAGCCACTATTCTTACTGTGTCATAAAAGTAACTATTCACTCGTGCCGATGCGGACGCAGCAAGGGCACAGTCCCAGACGGGCTATGAGTGCGTAACTCAGCAGATGACGCAAGCTTGTGATCG
>DMZZ01000209.1:0-4876 GCA_003484805.1 Comamonadaceae bacterium
GCCTGCGAGCATTCCGACCCCGTGCAGGCCGCCGTGCCGGGCCTGGCGCCCGGTGCACGCGTGCTCATCATGAGCTTCAGCCACGCCGAAGACCTGGACGTGGTGGCCGCCTGCCTGCGCCGCCAGCGTGAGCGGGGCGACCTGCCCTTCATCGGCCTGATCGGCAGCCGCAGCAAATGGGCCGTCTTTCGCCGCCGCCTGCAGGAGCGCGGCTTTGCCGAGGCGGAACTGGCGCGGGTGACCTGCCCCATCGGCGTACCCGGCATCGCGGGCAAGGCGCCCGAGGTCATCGCTGTGGCCGTGGTGGCGCAGCTGCTGCAGACCTTGCCGCCCGATGGACCGGGAGAGATCTGATAGGCAGCCGCGCACGGCTTTTGCATACACTTCCGGCATCCTCCGGTCGCAGCGGAGCCTTGGCGGTGCACACCGCTTTGGAGCGCGGCCCTTCGCCTGCTCAGAGTGCCCGCCGTGGTGAGCAGTTAGCCAACGGCGCTTTGCGCCGCCAGGGTTGAAAAACATGGAAAGCTACCTTCTCGACTGGGCCAACCTGCTGCTGCGCTGGCTGCATGTCATCACCGCCATCGCCTGGATCGGTTCCTCGTTCTACTTCGTTTTCCTCGACAGCAGCCTCACGCCGCCCGAGGACGAGGACCTGAAGAAGCAGGGTGTGAGCGGCGAACTCTGGGCCGTGCACGGCGGGGGCTTCTACCACCCGGTCAAGTTCGCCGTCGCGCCCCCGAAGCTTCCCGGGCACCTGCACTGGTTCTACTGGGAGAGCTACAGCACCTGGCTCAGCGGCTTTGCGCTGTTCACCGTGTCGTATCTGTGGAGCGCGGGCACCTACCTGGTGGACAAGTCGCGCATGGACTGGGTGCCGCCCATGGCCGTGGCGGCGGCGCTAGGCTTCCTCGTGGTGTTCTGGCTGCTCTACGACGCCATCTGCCGCGCCTTTGGCCAGCGCAAGAACGGCGACGCCATCGTTGGTGCGCTGGTGTTCGTGCTGGTGTGCATCGCCTCGTGGCTGGCCTGCCACTGGTTCGCCGGGCGCGCGGCCTTTTTGCTGGTGGGCGCGATGATGGCCACGGCCATGAGCGCCAACGTGTTCTTCTGGATCATCCCCGGCCAGAAGACGGTGGTGGCGCAGATCCAGACCGGCCAGCCGGTGGACCCGATCCACGGCAAGCGCGGCAAGCAGCGCAGCGTGCACAACACCTACTTCACGCTGCCGGTGCTGTTCGCCATGCTCAGCGGCCATTACAGCTTCACCTGGGGCCACCCGCAGAACTGGCTGGTGCTGATCCTCATGATGTTCGCGGGTGCGTCCATCCGGCAGTTCTTCGTCCTGCGCCATGGCTTCAAGCTGGGGCGCAACGGTCATCCCTGGCCTTACGCGCTGGTGGGCGTGGCGGTGCTGGTGGGTGCGGTGGTCTGGCTGCGCCCGGATACTCCTGATTTCGTAGCTTCTAGCGCACTATCCACGGAGGTTGGAGCCGGATTTGACTACAAAGAAGTGCAGTCCGTGCTGCAGCAGCGCTGCGTGCAGTGCCACGGCCCCGAGGTGCAGATGAAGGGCGTGCGCCTGGATACGCCCGACCAGGTGGCGCTGCGCGCGCAACTCATCTACCAGCAGGTGGTGCTGCAAAAGCTCATGCCCATGAACAACGCCACGCAGATGACGCAGGCCGAGCGCGCGCTCATCGCGCGCTGGGTCCAGGGGGGCGCGCCGGTGCGGTGATCAGCCCGGCGCGGGCCGCTGCGTCAGGTCGATGCCCAGCCCGCGCAGATAGGTGGCGATGGTGCAACGCCCGGCTTGCACCAGGTCGAACGCGGTGGGGTCAAGCAGCCAGCTGTGAAGCAGGCCCTCGATGAGCACCTGCAGGCCCAGCGCGGCAGTGTCCGGTGGCACCTGGGCCTGGCAGGTGCTGGCCGCGAACGCGCGTTCCAGCGCCGCACGATTGTGCTCCAGCCATTGGCGGTGCACCTGCAGGTGGCGCGCCTGCACAGCCCCCAGTTCCTCGACGTATTCGATGCGGTAGGTGGCGATGCGCAGCACCCGGCACAGCGCGTCGTCCGAGGCGATGCGCTGGAGCACCCGCACCATGTCCTCGACATAGCGCCGCATATCGGGTGCCTGGTGCGCGTCGGTCGTTCTGCGCGCCAGTTCGTCCAGCGGCTCCGTGGTGCGCTCCATCATGGCGTTGAACAGATCGGCCTTGTCCTTGAAGTGCCAGTAGATCGCGCCCCGTGTCGCGCCAGCGTCGGCGGCGATGTCCTGCAGCGAGGTGCGTGACACCCCTTTTTCGTCGAACAGGCGTTCGGCCGCGTCCAGCAGTGCGTTGCGTGTGGCCTGGGCATCGGTTTTGGTTCGGCGGGCGGCCATGGCGGGTCTCTCCTGGGATCAATCCCATCACTATACATACATTCACGCATGTATGTATACTCGCCGCTTCACGATCCATATACACGGGGCTCGCACTGGGTTCACCGAAAGTCACTAGACTTTTTGGCTTTCGCGCTCCCCGGACGGACCTTTTCCAAGGACACCCATGCTTTCGCGCCACGCACTGACTGAGACTGTTTCCTCCCTTTCTCCTGCAACCCCCGGGCTGAGGCTGCGGCTGGCCCTGGCGGGCGGGTGTCTGGGCACCGTGCTGTTGCTCGCGGCCTGCGGCAAGGGCGAGGCGCCCGCCGTGCCGCCCGGTGGCGGCATGCCGCCGCCCGAGGTGGGCGTGGTCACTGTGCAGCCGGGCGAGCTGGGTCTGCAGACCGAGCTGCCGGGCCGACTGGAGGCCTCGCGCGTGGCGCAGGTGCGTGCGCGGGCGGCCGGCATTCTGCAGCAGCGCCTGTTCACCGAGGGCAGTGACGTGAAGGCGGGGCAGACGCTGTTTCGCATCGATGCGGCGCCCTACGAAGCCGCTGTGCAGAGCGCCGAGGCAGCGCTGGCGCGGGGGCAGGCCGGCCTGGCGCAAAGCACGGCGCTGGCCGAGCGCTACAAGCCTCTGGCCGCAGCGCAGGCCGTGAGCCAGCAGGAATACGCCAACGCGATTGCCGCTCAGAAGCTGGCCGAGGCCGATGTGGCGGCCGGCAGGGCCGCCGTGACCACGGCGCGCATCAACCTCGGCCATGCCCGCGTGACGGCCCCCATCGCCGGGCGCATTGGCCGCGCTCTCGTGACCGAAGGCGCCCTGGTCGGTCAGGGCGAGGCCACCCAACTCGCGGTGATCCAGCAGATCAACCCCATGTACGTCAATTTCACGCAGTCCGCCGCCGAGGTGATGAAGCTGCGCCGCGCCATGGAGGCCGGGCAGCTCAAGCGCGCGGGCGGCGGCAACGCGGCCAGCGTGCGCGTGCTGCTGGAGGACGGCAGCGAATACCCGCTGCCGGGTAAGCTGCTTTTTTCCGACCTGACGGTGGACGCCACCACGGGTCAGATCACCTTGCGCGCCCAGGTGCCCAACCCCGATGGACAGTTGCTGCCCGGGCTGTATGTGCGGGTGCGGCTGGAGCAGGCCCAGGCGCAGAGCGCCATCCTACTGCCCCAGCAGGCCGTGACACGTTCCGCCCAGGGCGACACCGTGCTGGTGATCGGCGCCGACGGCAAGGCGGCGCCGCGCCCGATCCAGATTGGCGGCCAGCAGGGTGGCCAATGGGTGGTGCTGGGCGGCCTGAAGGCGGGCGAACAGGTGGTGGTGGACGGCTTCCAGAAGCTGCGGGGCAACCCCGTGGTCAAGCCCGTGCCATGGCAGAGCGGTGGCAAACCGGCAGCACCCGCCAGCGCGCCTGCCAGTGCGCCCGCTCCCGCGGCCTCCAGCGCCAGCGCGGCCTAAGGAGCTCCCAGCATGGCGAAATTTTTCATTGACCGGCCCATCTTTGCGTGGGTGATCGCGCTGTTCATCATGGTGCTGGGGGGCGTTGCCATCACCCAGCTGCCCATCGCGCAATACCCGCCCGTGGCACCCCCGTCCATCGTGGTGTCGGCCGCCTACCCCGGTGCCTCGGCCCAGACGCTGGAAGACAGTGTGCTGGCGGTGATCGAGCGAGAGATGAACGGCTCGCCCGGGCTGATCTACATGGAGTCGGTGGCCCAGGCCAACGGCACCGGCAACATCACGCTGAGCTTTCAGCCCGGCACCAATGCCGACCTGGCGCAGGTGGACGTGCAGAACCGCCTGGCGCGCGCCACACCGCGCCTGCCGGCCGTGGTGACGCAGCAGGGCGTGCGCGTGGACAAGTCGCGCAGCAACTTCCTGCTGTTTGCCATCCTGTCCTCGGACGACCCCGCCTGGGACCCGGTGGCGCTGGGCGACTACGCCTCGCGCAACATCGTGCCCGAGCTGCAGCGCCTGCCCGGCATCGGCCAGGCACAGCTGTTCGGCACCGAGCGCGCCATGCGCATCTGGATCGATCCGGCCAAGCTGCTGGGCCTGAACCTGAGCGCCGCCGACGTGACGGCGGCCATCCGGGCGCAAAACGTGCAGGTGTCGGCGGGCGAAATCGGCAGCCTGCCCAACGTGGCGGGGCAGGGCATCTCGGCCACCGTACTGGTCAACGGCCAGCTCTCGAACGAAGAGCAGTTTGGCCGCATCATCCTGCGCGCCCATGCCGATGGCTCCACTGTGCGCCTCAAGGACGTGGCGCGCATCGAGCTGGGCGGCCAGGCCTACGCCACCTCGGCACGCCTCAACGGCAAGCCCTCGGTGGGCATGGGCGTGCAGCTCTCGCCCTCGGGCAATGCGCTGGCGGCCGCCAAGGCCGTGCGCGACAAGATGACCGAGCTTGAGCGCTACTTTCGGCAAGGCATGAAGTGGGCCATCCCCTGCGACAGCTCGCGCTTCGTCGATATTTCCATCACCCAGGTGGCCACCACCCTCGTCGA
>DMZZ01000153.1:0-7490 GCA_003484805.1 Comamonadaceae bacterium
GAGCACCGCGAAGATGCACCGGGTTGCTGCTGGCCCTTGTGCTGGTCACCGCACCTGCCGCCGCGCAAACGCTGGCACAGGCCCTGGATCAGGCCTGGCAGCTGCACCCCCAGGCCCAGGCGGGCACCGCACGCAACGCGCAAGCCACAGCCAACATCGAAGCAGCCAACGGCCTGACGCCGGGACCGGCCACGCTGTCGCTGGGCGCAGTGAGTGACCGCTTTCACGCCAACCAGGGCCAGCGCGAATGGGAGGTCGAAATGGCCGTTCCGCTGTGGCTGCCCGGCCAGAAAGCGGCGCAAAGCGCCGAGGCTGCCAGCGGCCAGGCGCAGGTCGTGGCGCAACAGCATGCGCTGCGCCTGCAACTGGCGGGCGAGCTGCGCACGGCCTGGTGGGCCGTGGCGGCTGCACGCCAGACCCGTGCACAGGCACAGCAGCGCGTGGACACCGCCCAGGCCCTCATGGCGAATGTGCAGCGCCGCTACCGGGCGGGTGAACTGGCGCGCATCGACGCCAATCTGGCTCAGCGCGAAGTGCTCGCCGCCCAGGGCGCCCTGGCCGATAGCGACGCAGCCCTGCTGCAGACCGAGCAGGCCTTTCGCGCGCTGACCGGCACCGCCGCGCCCGCACAACTAAACCCCGAGCCACCCCGCATTCCGGAAGCCCCCGGCCAAGACCATCCCCTGTTGGCCACCGCCTCGGCCGCCCTGGCCCAAGCGCAGGCACGGTTACGGTCGGCAGATGCCACACGCCGCGCGGCACCCGAACTGGCCCTGCGCATGGTGCGCGACCGCGGCGCGGCAGGGCAGTCGTACACCAACACTTTGGGCATCAAGCTGACGATTCCACTATCGTCCGAACCCATCGTGCGCCAGGCCCAATCGGCCGCATTGGCAGAGCTGGCACAGGCACAAGCAGAACGCGACCAGGTGGAGCGCAAGCTGGCGCTTGATGCCGACCAGGCCCGCCGCCACCTGGACACCACCGCACGCCAGCTAAACCAGGCACAGGAGCGCCTGGCCCTGGACGCCGACACGCTCCAGTTGGCAGAAAAAGCCTTCGCCCTCGGCGAGACCGACCTCACCGCCTTGCTGCGCGCACGCGCCGACGCACTGGAGGCCCAGGCCCTGGTGGGCCAGCAGCAGGTGACCCTGGCGGCCGCCCGGTCCCGCATGCACCAAACCCTGGGAGTCCTTCCGAAATGAACCCCGTGCGAACCCTTTTGCTGGGCACTGCCCTGGCTGCGGCGGCCTTGCCCGCCCTGGCCCATGGCGATGAAGACCACAGCGAGCCACACCCCGTAGCCACCCCCGCACCCATGGCCGCGCAAGGCCCGCGCGCCGAGGCCCAGACCGATGCCTTCGAACTGGTGGCTACACTGGCGCAGGACCGGCTGGTGCTGCACATCGACCGCTTCGACACCAATGAACCTGTGGTGGGCGCGCAGGTGGAAGTGGATACCGGCAGCGTGCAGGCCAAGGCCACGCACTCATCCCCCGGCGTGTACTGGATTGCCCAGGGCGCGCTCGGCCAGCCAGGCAAGCACCCGCTGACCATCACCATCGAAACTGAAGACACCGCCGATCTTCTGAGCGCCACGCTGGAGGTGCCCACCCCAGCCGCTGCCACCCCGGCTACCGCGACCGGCTTGAAAACCGAACCCTGGATGGCCTGGGGCCTGGGTGGCACCCTGCTGCTCTCGGGCGCGGGCCTCGTGGCCCTGCGCCGCCGCCCCCGTGCAATCACCCCTGGGTCCAACGTATGACATCCTCCCATTTTTCCCGCCTGGTAGCCGCATGCCTGCTGGCTTTGCATGGTGCAGCCTTCGCCCACGGGGACGAAGACCACGACCACGGCCCCGCCGCAGCGCCCCTGCCCGCCACAGGCACCACGGCCCCCCAGCGCCTGGCCGACGGCAGCCTGTTCATCCCCAAGGCCATCCAGAGGGAATGGGGCTTGCGCACGGTACGGGTCGAAATTCGTGACCTGCCCACCTCGGTCGAGCTGCAGGGCAAAGTGGTGGCCGATGCCAACGCCGGAGGGCGCGTGCAATCGACCCAGCCGGGGCGCATCGAAGCCCCGGCCCAGGGCTTGCCCACCCTGGGCCAGCAGGTTCGCAAAGGACAGGTGCTGGCGCATGTGCGGCCCACCGTGTCCAACACCGAACGCGGTGGCCTGCAGGCCCAGCTGGCCGACCTGGATGCACAACAGAACATCGCCCAGCGCAAGGCCGATCGATACGCCCAGCTCCAGGGCGCCGTACCGCAGTCGGCCATCGATGCTGCGCGGTTTGAATCAGAAGCCCTGCGCCAGCGCAGGCAGGCCTTGCAGGCCAGCCTGCAGGCGCCCGAGCCGCTGCGTGCACCAGTGTCGGGCGTGGTCAGCGCGGTGCATGCCATGGCTGGCCAGGTGGTCGATGCGCGAGAAACGCTGTTCGAGGTGGTCAACCCCGCACGGCTGACCGTGGAGGCATTGGCCTACGAACCCACCCTGGCCCAGGGCGTGACGGCGGCCAGCACCAGCGTGGCCGGTGCCAGCACCGAACTGCAGTTTGTCGGCAGCGGGAGGCAGTTGCGCGAGCAGGCCTGGGTGCTGCAGTTCCGCATTCCATCAGACCAGCACGCGCTGGCGGTGGGCCAGTCGGTCAAAGTCATTGCCACCACCCGGCTGACGCACAAGGGCGCCGCCGTTCCCCAGTCGGCGGTGGTGCGCGGCGGCGGGGGCGATCAGGCCGTCTGGGTGCATACGACGGCAGAAAAATTCGAACGCCGCACGGTGCGCGCGCAGGCGCTGAGCGCAGGCAGCACCGCACTCACCTCCGGCATTGCAGCCGGAGAGCGCGTGGTCACCCAGGGCGCAAGCCTGCTGGCACAGGTGCGCTGAAATGTTTGACTTCATCATTCAAACCAGCCTGCGCCAGCGCCTGATGGTGCTGGGCTTGTCACTGTTCCTGGTGGTCTACGGCGCGTTGACGCTGCGGCAGATGCCGGTCGATGTGTTTCCCGACCTGAACAAGCCCACCGTGACGCTGATGACCGAAGCCGGCGGCATGGCGCCCGAAGAGGTCGAACAACTGGTGAGCTTTCCCATTGAGTCGGGCATGAACGGCATGCCCGGGGTGACCCGTGTGCGCTCGGTCTCCGGCGTGGGGCTGTCGATCGTGTATGTCGAGTTCGAGTGGGGCTCCGACATCTACCGCAACCGCCAGCAGATTGCAGAGCGCCTGAACCTGGTGCGTGAACAGCTGCCCGAGGGCATCGTCTCGCAGATGGGGCCCATCTCTTCCATCATGGGCGAGATTTTGCTGATCGCCCTGCCCGCCGACCCGGCCAAGGTCAGCCCGATGCAGGTGCGTGAATACGCCGACTGGGTGGTTCGCCCCCGGTTGCTGACCATCCCGGGCATCGCCCAAGTCACGCCCATTGGTGGAGAGGTGCGCCAGTACCGGGTTGAAATTCATCCGGCGAAGCTGCAGGCCCTGGGCATTGAACGGGAACAAGTGGACGCCGCACTGCGCGATTTTGGTGCCAACACCAGCGGCGGCTTCTTGCAGGCGCAGGGCCGTGAATACCTGATCCGGCAGGTGGGCCGCACCAGCCGCATCGAAGACCTGCGCAGCGTGGTGGTGGGTGTGAAGGGCAGCCAGCCCATCCTGCTGCATCAGGTGGCAGACGTGCGACTGGCCCCGGCCGTCAAGCGCGGCGATGCCAGTTACAAGGGCCAGCCAGCGGTGATCCTGTCGGTGCAGAAGCAGCCCGGCGCCGATAGCGTTGCGCTCACCCAGGCGGTCGAGCAGGCCATGGCGACCTTGAACAAGGCCCTGCCACAAGGTATTGACACACCCCAGTTCTTGTTCAAGCAGGCCGACTTCATTGAACGCTCGGTGGGCAACGTCATGGAAGCGCTGCGCGATGGCGCCATTATGGTGGCGGTCGTGCTGTTCCTGTTCTTGCTGAATGTGCGCACCACGGTCATCTCGCTGGTGGCCATTCCGCTGTCACTGATGGTCACCGCGCTGGTGTTCCACTATTTCGGCCTGTCGATCAACACCATGACGCTGGGTGGGCTGGCCATCGCCATTGGCGAACTGGTGGACGATGCGGTGGTGGACGTCGAAAACGTGCTGCGCCGTCTGAAGGAAAACCACCTGAAACCGCAGCCGCTCCCGGCCCTGACGGTGATTGCCGCCGCCTCTAAAGAGGTGCGCACAGGCGTGGTCTATGCCACCCTGGTCGTGGTGCTGGTGTTTGTGCCCTTGTTTGCCCTGCCGGGCATCGAAGGCCGGTTGTTCACGCCGCTGGGCATTGCGTATGTGGTGTCCATCCTGGCCAGCATGGTGGTGGCCGTCACCATCACCCCCGTGCTGTGCTACTACCTGCTGCCGCGCATGAAGCAACTGCATGCGGGCGACAGCCCGCTGGCGGCCTGGCTCAAGCGCTGGGATGCACGCTTGCTGAACTGGTCTTTCAACCGTTCGCGGGGTCTGCTGGCGGTTGCGCTGGTCATGGTTTTGGCCGTTGCCGCCAGCGTGCCCTTCTTTCCGCGGTCGTTCCTGCCGCCCTTCAACGAAGGTACTCTGACGGTGAACGTGCTGCTCAACCCCGGCACCTCGCTGGAAGAGTCCAACCGCATCGGAACACTGGCCGAGCAACTGGCGCTGCAAGTCCCCGAGGTTACCCAGGTGGGCCGCCGAACCGGCCGCGCCGAACTGGACGAGCATGCCGAGGGGGTGCACTACACCGAGATGGACATCGACCTGAAGGTGTCTGAGCGCAGCCGCGATGCCGTGGTGCAGGACATTCGCGCCCGTCTGGCCACCCTGCCTGCGGCCACCAGCGTGGGGCAACCTATTTCGCACCGGCTGGACCACCTGCTCTCGGGCGTGCGGGCCCAGATCGCGCTGAAGGTGTACGGCGACGACCTGGACACGTTGCGCGGCCTGGCTGGCGACCTGCGCGACCGGCTGTCGAGCATTCCGGGCATCACCGACCTGCAGATCGAGAAGCAGGTGCTGATTCCGCAGATCAAGATCCACCTGGACTACGAACAGGCCGCACGCTACGGCATGGCGCCCGGTGCCGTTTTGCGGTCCTTGCAGCAGATGATCGAAGGCGAGCGCATCACCCAGATCGTCGAAGGCAACCGCCGCTTTGACCTGGTGGTGCGCCTGCCCGAGGACGACCGCGGGTTGCACGCCCTGAAGGGCTTGCTGATCGAAACCCCCACGGGGGCGGTACCCCTGTCGCTGCTGGCCACGATTGAAGATGGCGAAGGCCCCAATCAGGTCAGCCGCGAGAACGCACGCCGGCGTATCGTGGTGTCGGCCAATACCGATGGCAGCGACATGGCGCGCATCATTGGCGACATCCGCAGCACGCTGGCCGCCGCGCCCATGCCGAAAGGCTATTTCACGGCGCTTGAAGGCCAGTTCCAGGCCCAGGAGCAAGCGGCCCGATTGATTGCCCTGCTGGCCCTGGTGTCGCTGGCCCTGATCTTCCTCGTGCTCTACAGCCGCTACCGCTCCACCGTGCTCACGCTCATCATCATGGGCAATATTCCGCTGGCCCTGGTGGGCAGCGTGCTGGCGTTGTGGATTTCGGGCCAACCGCTGTCGGTGGCCGCGCTGGTGGGCTTCATCACGCTGACGGGTATTTCGACGCGCAACGGCATTCTCAAGATCAGCCACTACATCAACCTGTGCGCGTTCGAGGGCGAGAAGTTTGGCCGACAGCTCATCGTGCGTGGCTCGCTTGAGCGCCTCACCCCGGTGCTGATGACGGCGCTGGTGGCTGCCTTCGCGCTGGTGCCCCTGCTGGTCTCGGCAGATGCGCCCGGCAAGGAAGTGCTGCACCCGGTAGCCGTGGTAATTTTTGGCGGCCTGGTCAGCTCGACGCTGCTCGACACCTTGCTGACACCGCTGATGTTCTGGCGTTGGGGCGAAAAACCGCTGGAGCGCCTGCTGATGCTGCGCACCCAGGAACAGTCACAGGACAATTTCTAGCAACCCCATGCCAGCCACAGGCTGTACTCAACCCCAGGAACCCCTATGAAGAAAGCCCGTTTTTTGACCGCCATGGCCCTTGTGTTGTCCACCGGTGCTGCCAGCGTGCGCGCCCACGACGACGCCCATCTGGACACTCAAAAAACTCACAATGGCGGACAGCTGCGCATGGCGGGTGCCTATCACCTGGAACTGGTGGTGGACAAATCGACCCCGCAGGCGGCTGACAAGCCCGTGGTGGTCTACGTCACCGACCATGCGGGGCAAAAAGTGCCCACCCAAGGCACCACCGGCAACGTCACCATTCTTGCCGCCAAGGGCAAGGCCAGCGTGGCACTGGTGCCCGACGGAGACAACCGCCTCAAGGGCACCGGGCGCTATGCCTCCACCCCCGACATGAAGGCCATCATCAGCTTCACGGCCAAGGGCCAGTCCCCGGAAACCGCGCGCTTCACCCCGCTGCTCAAAACCAAGGATGCGCATTCAGATCACAAAATGCACTGACACCTATGACACAACGAACGTCTTCATCCATTTGCCATTCGAGGAAAAGTACCATGACCAAATCCACGTCAGTCTCCAACAAGACCTTCACAACGCTCGCTTTGACGGCAGCACTCGCCTTTGCCAGCACTTCGGCCTGGGCCACCAACCATGAGCCGGATCACTCGGCCCACCACCCCGGAGCTCCCTCCGCAACCCCTGCGCCCGACAGCGGCGCCACGGTGCCTCCCCAGGTCATGCAAAAACAGATGCAGGCCATGAAGGCCATGCACGAAAAGATGATGAATGCCAAAACGCCCGAGGAACGCAGCGCGCTGATGGCCGAACACATGCAGACCATGCGGGAAGGCATGGGGATGATGCAGAAAATGGGGCAGTCCGGCGGCATGGGTGGAATGAGCGGCATGGGCGCACCGAAAGGGGGCAAGGCCATGGCGTGCGACATGCATGAATCGCACCGCATGATGGGCATGCGCATGGAGATGATGGAGTCCATGATGCAGATGATGATGGACCGCATGCAGTCGCACGCTCCGGTGCCCCCTGCAGGCAAATGAGAGNNGGACAATGCGGCCGACCTGGCCCGCGTTTTTCCTGCGGTTGCTTCAGCACCGTTCACCCGGCCAGCCAAGGCAGGAGACTGCTGTAATGGCTGACGCACCCGCCACCTCCCCGCGCAGAAGCCTCTTGACGTGGAGTTTGGGCGGAATGTTGGTGGTGTTGCTGATGGCTGCAGGCGCGTATGCGCTGAGAAGCCGTGAATAAATTGCCCGTCAACCCAGCGGATCTGCGCAGTGGGACTTTCGCGGAGCCCAGCGGGCGAGCGCCGCGAGTGAAGTCGGGTACGGCGAGCAGACCCGTCCTGGGGGGGCGCCATGGCGCTGTTTTGCGGCTGCGATGCGCTGCGAGAGCGCGCTGCGGCCCTCGGTTCAGGCCGCGAAGGCGATGTTCAGGCTGCGCATGCGCATGAGGTTGTGCGCCAGGG
>DMZZ01000039.1:0-1689 GCA_003484805.1 Comamonadaceae bacterium
AGTCGTCGCCGTCACGCTCGATGCGAGTGGCGATGTTGGTGGCGTCGCTCGATGCCACGTCGGGTTCGGTCATGGCGAAGGCCGATCGGATCTTGCCTTCGAGCAGCGGCTTGAGCCAGCGGGCCTTGTTTTCCGCATCGCCGTAGCGGGCGATGGTTTCCATGTTGCCGGTGTCCGGGGCCGAGCAGTTGAACACTTCGCTGGACCACAGTACCCGGCCCATGATTTCGGCCAGCGGCGCGTATTCCTGGTTGGTCAGGCCCGCGCCGTGGTAACCCGAGGCCTCGGCCGTGTCCACCGGCAGGAACAGGTTCCACAGCCCGGCGGCCTGGGCCTTGAGCTTGAGGTTCTCGATGGTCTGCAGCGGCGTCCAGCGTTTGCCGGCCTCCGTGTTGGCGGCCAGTTCGGCGGCGTACGCAGCCTCGGCCGGGTAGATGTGGTCGTCCATGAACTTCAGCAGTCTGGCCTGCAGTTCCTTGGTTTTGGGCGAGTAGTCAAAGTCCATGGGTTCTCCTAGAAAAATGGGGGGGTGTGCCGGGTTCAGCCGCGCTGGGCAAAGGACCAGGCCAGCTGGGCCAGGGGGCGGGCGCCTTCGCCCGAGGCTTTGGCCTGGGCGCTCGAAGCGGTGCCCATCTCGACGCGCTTGGCGATGCCCTGCAGGATGGCCGCGAGGCGGAACAGGTTGTAGGCCAGGTAGAAGTTCCAGTCGGCGGACAGCTCCTCGGGCGTGGCCAGGCCGGTGCGCTCGCAGTACATGCGGATGTATTCCTGCTCGGACGGAATGCCCAGCGCGGGCAGGTCCAGGCCGCCAATGCCACGGAACTGGCCGGGCTGGATGTGCCAGGCCATGCAGTGGTAGCTGAAATCAGCCAAGGGGTGGCCCAACGTGGACAGCTCCCAGTCCAGCACGGCGATGACGCGTGGCTCGGTGGGGTGGAACATCAGGTTGTCCAGGCGAAAGTCGCCGTGCACGATGGAAACGCGGTTTTCGTCGCGCGCGCTGGCGGGCATGTTCGCGGGCAGCCAGGCCATGAGCTTGTCCATCTCTTCGATGGGCTGCGTGATCGACGCCACATACTGCTTGCTCCAGCGGCCGATCTGGCGCTCGAAGTAGTTGCCCGGCTTGCCGTAGCTGGCCAGCCCCTGCTGCGCAAACTTCACCGTGTGCAGCGCGGCAATGACGCGGTTGCTTTCGTTGTAGATGGCCGTGCGCTCGGCGGGCGTCATGTCAGGCAGCGACTGATCCCACAGCACGCGGCCCTGCATGAACTCCATGATGTAGAAGGCGCGGCCGATCACCGACTCGTCCTCGCACAGCACGTACATGCGCGGCACGGGCACATCGGTGCCCTGCAGGCCGCTCATTACGGCAAACTCGCGCTCGATGGCGTGGGCCGAAGGCAGCAGCTTGGCCACCGGGCCGGGCTTGGCGCGCATCACATAGCTCTGGCCGGGTGTGATGAGCTTGTAGGTGGGGTTGGATTGCCCGCCCTTGAACATTTCGACGCTCAAGGGGCCCGCAAAGCCTTCCAGGTTTTTCTCCAGCCAGGCGCTCAGGGCTGCAGTGTCGAAGGCGTGCTGCCCGGAGACGGCACGGGTGCCGATGAAGTGGTCGAAATTGCTCATGGGTCGGTGGTCAGTTGTCGGTTTCGGTGATGTCCATCAGGGCGTCGCGGTCGCGCACGACCA
>DMZZ01000039.1:1735-7512 GCA_003484805.1 Comamonadaceae bacterium
CCGTAGCTGCGCACCAGGTGCAGCAACTGCTTGGCCAGCCGTGCGCGCAGCGGCAGGGTGTTGAGGTCTTCCACCAGGCCGTAGAGCTGGCGGATGCGTCGGGCATGCAGGCGCAGCATGGCTTCGTACAGCTCGACGTGTGCGGCCAGAATCTTCTTGAAGTCGGCCTTGGCCACGCACAGGATGGTGGTGTCGCCATGGGCATAGGCATCGTGCGTGCGCCGGTCGCCGTCGAAGATCGCCACATCGCCGAACCAGATGCCCGGCTCCACGTAGGTCAGCGTGATCTGCTTGCCCGAGATCGAGGTCGAACTCACACGCACCGCGCCCTTGGCGCAGGCGATCCACTCCTCGGGCGGATCGCCGCGGGCGGCAATCAGGCCACCATCCTTGAAGCGTTTGACGTAGGCGCATCGCAATATGTCGTGCCGGAGCGAGGGTGAGAGGGAAGAAAACCAGCGACCGGAATTGATCGCTTCACGTTCTTCGATGGTAAGAATCGGGTCGTCCATGGTCTGTCTTTTGGGTGACTGAGTACGCGTCCATTGTCGCGTGAGGGACCCGCCGCCGACATGGGGGTTGTCACCTGCGTGTCTGGGCGCGCAGGGCGTTGCAGCGCGCTGGCGCGTTCAAGCCCTGGCAGGGGCTGGAAATTTGAGTGAAATTGGGTTGTAGAACCCGTGGGCATTGCGCTACAAGCTATCTATTCGATAGCTTGTTCCGCCCTGTCGTCAGCGGTATTGCGGCGTGCGCTTTTCCAGGAAAGCGGCGATGCCTTCGCCCGCGTTGGCATCGTGCAGGTTGCGCACGAAGTGCTGGCGCTCCAGGTCGAGGTGCGCGTGCAGCGTGTGCTGGGGAGCTTCGTCCAGCAGTTCCTTGATGCTGGACAGGGCATTGGGTGCGCGCTCGTTCAGTGTCTGGGCCAGTTCCAGTGCTGCGGCCAGCGCACCGCCGGGCTCGGCCAGGCGGTTGAGCAGCCCGAGCGCGTGCAGGCGCTCGGCGGGCACCGCGTCGCCGCACATCAGCAGCTCGGCGGCAAAAGCGCGGGGCAGGGCGTGGGCCAGGCTCCAGCTGGCGCCGCCGTCGGGTGAAAGGCCGACCCGGCTGTACGACATGGCGAACCGCGCACTGCGCGAAGCCACGATCAGGTCGCAGGCTAGTGCCAGCGCAAAGCCCGCGCCGGCGGCCGTGCCCTCCACGGCGGCGATCACCGGCTTGGGGTAGGCACGGATGGTCTCGGTCCAGTTGTGCAGCGCGGCGATGCTCTCCTCCTGCACCGCCATCGCGTGGGCCCGGTTGGCCTGCAAACGCTGCAAATTGCCACCGGCGCTGAACATGCCGTCGGCGCCGGTGATGACCACACTGCGCACCTCGGGGCTGCGTTCGGCGACGTTCAGCGCCTCGGTGCCTGCCGCATAGATGGCCGGATCCAGCGCATTGCGCAGGTCGGGGTTGCTGATGGTCAGAACCAGGGTCTGGCCATGGCTGTGGCTGCGGAGTTCGGCGGGCATGGTCGTGGGGTGGGGGTGAAAAAGGGCAGGCTCACTCTTCCTCGTGCTGCAGGCTCAGGCCGATGGCACCGCGTCGGCGCAGCCAGGGGCTGGGGCGGTAGCGCGTGTCGCCATAGACGGTTTGCATGTTGAACAGCACTTCCAGGATGTTGGTCGGACCCCAGCGGTCGCCCATGGCCAGGGGGCCGAGCGGATAGCCCAGGCCCAGGGTCACGGCCGCTTCCAGGTCGCGCGGGGTGCAGATGCGCTGCTGGCAGATGTCGCTGGCAATGTTGACGATGGTGGCCACCACGCGCTGCGTGACGAAACCGCCGCTGTCGCGGATCACGCTCACGGCCTTGCCGTCGCGCGCCATCAGCGCATGCGCGGCGTCGCGGATGTCGATGCGCGTCACCGGGTTGGTGGCCAGCACGCGGCGGCGCGTGGCGCTTTCCTCGACGAGCATGTCGATGCCGATGGTGCGCGCCGGGTCCAGACGCTCGACCACGGCCACGGTGGTGATGTCAAAGCCCAGCGGTGCCACCAGGATGATGGCGTTGGCTGAAGGAGCGGCGCCGGTCTCGATGTCGGCGCCCAGGCTCTTGAGCATCTGGTAGATCTCGGGCCGGCGCGCCGCCCGGGGCGACACCCAGACGGGCGGGATGCTGTCCACCACCGGCACGGGCGCTTCGTCGGGGGCTTGCGCCACGTTGTCGACATAGCGGTAGAAGCCTTCGCCCGTCTTGCGGCCCAGCAGGCCGCCGGCCATGCGTTGGGCGGCGATGACGCTGGGACGGTAGCGCGGCTCCTCATGGTACTGGTGGTAGATCGATTCCATCACCGGGTGCGATACATCGATGCCAGTGAGGTCCAGCAGCTCGAACGGTCCGAGCTTGAAGCCGACCTGGTCGCGCAGGATGCGGTCCACCGTGGCGAAGTCGGCGACGCCCTCGCCGACGACGCGCAGCGCCTCGGTGGTGTAACCCCGGCCCGCGTGGTTGACGATGAAGCCCGGTGTGTCCTGCGCCAGCACCGGGGTGTGGCCCATATGGCGCACCAGTTCGGCCAGGGCGGTGCACAGCGCGGGCTCGGTGCGCAGGCCGGGCACGACCTCCACCACTTTCATTACCGGCACCGGGTTGAAGAAATGCAGGCCCGCAAAGCGTTGCGGCCGTTGCAGGGCCGCGCCGATGGCCGTGACCGAGATGGACGAGGTGTTGGTGGCCAGCGCCGCGTCGGGCCGCAGCAGGCCTTCCAGTTCGCGCAGCAGCGCCTGCTTGGCGTCCAGGCGCTCGACGATGGCCTCCACGACCAGGTCGCAGTCAGCCAGCGCCGTCAGAGCGTCCACCGCCTGCACCCGCCCGGCAAAGGCCGCCGCTTGTTCTGCGTCAAGGCGGTTCTTGTCCACCATGCGCTGCCATTGCTGGGCGATGCCCTGACATGCCGCGTTCGCCGTCCCGGGATGGGCATCGAACAGCCGCACCTGGCTGCCGACCTGAACCATCATCTGTGCAATGCCACGCCCCATGGCGCCAGCACCCACCACACCGACCAGCGGAAATTGAATTTTCATAGCAAGATTATGGCTGCTGCCTTGCTGATAGGCACTCTCGATGGGTTTTATGCAAGAATCAAACGCTGAATCGAGAATAAATGTGATTTTTCGTAACGCACTGATCGCTGTCTGTCTGGGATCCACCGCATGGGGGGCGGCAGCGTTTTCCCTCGGCAATGCACGGGGCGTGGTGGTATTGGGACGCGCAGTCGATCTGGCATTCGACGTTCATACCGATCCTGGCCAGACGCTCGAAAGCGCCTGTATCACGGCAAAAATGCGCTCGGGCGACAACCCGGTGGCCGATGGACGCGTCAGGGTCACGCCGCTGCCCGTGGTGCCAGGGCGCACCCCGGCGGTGCGGGTCCAGTCGTCCGTGCCTGCGGTCGAGCCGGTGCTCACGGTGGAGTTGCAGGCCGGGTGCACCGGAAAAATCGCACGCACTTACACGTTTCTGGCGGATCTGCCTGAAACCCTCGCTTCCAGTGGCCGTCCCATCGCGATTCCCCTGCCAGTGGATGCAGAAGTCGCAGGCGCCGCCTCTCAGGGCGCGCCCGCCGCTGGTGCGCCGTCGGCCGAGCGCCGCCCTGCCGCTACCGTGCCGCTGGTCCAGGGCACTGCCGGGATCCCTGCAGCCAGGGCCCGTGCTGCAGCGGCACCCGTGGCTGCTGCCCCTGCCGCGCCGCGCCCCCGGCCTGTGGCGCCTGTGGCCCGCAACACCAAGCCCCCTGCTGAGCCGGTCCATGCGCCCGCCACACCCCAGTCGCGCCTGGTGATGGCGCCCCTCGAAAACTGGCTGGAGAGCCCATCCACGCTGCGCCTGAGCACCGAACTGAATCTGCCCGGCACGCCCGTCACACCAGAGCAGCGCGAACAGGCGCAGGTGCAATGGAAAGCGCTGAGCATGCCCCCCGAAGACCTCCTGAAGGAGGGCGCGCGCATGGCAGCGTTGAATGGCGAGCTGGCGCAGTTGCGCACCCAGGCCGCGCAAGACCGTGCCACTGCGCTGCAACTGCTTGAACGGCTGGAAAAAGAAAAGTCTGAACGGTACTCGGGCACCGTCGTGTACCTGCTTCTGGGCATCCTGGTGGTGATGGCCGCCTTGGCTGCATGGATCGCCACGCGCCTGCGCTCCGTCTCGCTCCAGGCCCAGGACGCCTGGGCGGCGGCCGTGGCCCAGCAGCCGCCCCGATCCGAGATGCCAGGCGATGCGATTCAGGACTCGGGGCTTGTGGCCTTGCAGGCCCCACCATCGGCGCCCGCGAGCCTGGCGCCATCGCCTGCTTTGTCCGAACCTCCGGAACCCGCGCCGCGGGTACCAGAGGCGCCACCCTTGGACATCGAACTTGTCGCGCCGGTGGGGGGTGTTTCCGTCTCCTACGCCGAACCACCTGCCGTGGTGGCGCAGCCCACCCTGCTGATCAACCCCGAGGAGCTGTTCGACCTGCAGCAGCAGGCTGAATTCTTCGTTTCGGTGGGGGAGCATGACCAGGCCATTGGCGTGCTGAAAAGATACATTGCCACCAATGAGACCACGGCCCCTACGGCCTACCTGGAGTTGCTGCGCCTGTACCGCTCACTGAGCCGCGTGGACGATTTCAACCAGTTGCGGGCACAGTTCCACCACCATTTCAATGCGCTGGTGCCCGAGTTTGCGAGCTTCAACCGCCCTGGCCGGGCCCTGCTGTGGTACCCCGAAGTGCTGGCGCAGATCGAGGCCATCTGGAGCCATGAATCGGTGTTGCCGCTGCTCGACGGCTTGCTGTTCCGCCATGCCGACGCGGCCACCGAGCGCTTTGACCTGGCTGCCTATGACGATCTCCTGCTGCTCAATGCCATTGCCCGCACCACACCGCCCTCGGCCCGTGGCGCTCCGCCGCCGCGCGAACGCACCACGCCGTTCGGCGGTGTGGTGGATGCACCGGCGGCTCCGGCTGCCGCAGCACCGGCATCCGGAGCCCCGGCAGTCAACCTGCTGGATAATGGCGACAGCCTGCTGGAATACGATTCGAGCTGGCTACTGGACGAGCGCCTGAAACCGTCGCAGCCCGGCCCGGACACCGCCGTGCCAGAGGAAACGCCGTCGGTGGCGAGAGCGGGCACGCTGATCGACTTTGACCTCAGCGACCCCTTCGCCAGCCAGCCCGTGCCCTTGCCGCCCCTGACGCAGAGCGACTTGCCACCGGTGCCCGCTTCCAGTGCGCCGGCGCCCGGTCAGCCTATCGGGTTTGGTGCCAGCAACGACCGCTTTGAGGCGCGCTTCGATTGGGAGCCGCGCAAGCCCGAATAAGCCTGCGCAAGCCGGGGCGGTGATGTGCACCGGTGGGGTTTTGCTATATAAAATATAGCTACTAGCGTTTATCAGATAGGTGTTAAAGCCATATTTTTGCTTATTTCCCCATGGCCTGCATCAACCCGTCCGCTGCCGCCTCGGGGTCGGGTGCATTCACCAGTGCGCGCACCACGGCGATGGACCCCACGCCCGTGGCCAGGATCTCGGGGAACTGCTCCAGCGCAATGCCGCCAATGGCCACCAGCGGGTAGGCGCGCATCAACCGCACATAGGCGGCCAGCCGGGCCACGCCCTGTGGGGCGGTGGCCATGCGCTTGAGCGTGGTGGGGAAGACCGCGCCCAGGGCGATGTAGCTCGGCCCCACGGCGTCGGCGCGCAGCATCTCGGCGTAGCCGTGCGTACTGACGCCCAGGCGCAGGCCGCTCGCGCGCAGCTCCTG
>DMZZ01000362.1:0-2691 GCA_003484805.1 Comamonadaceae bacterium
CGCTGAGCGTGACCGGCGCCGAGGGTTTCCCGGCGCTGCAGGACGCGGGCAACGTGCTGCGCCCCTACACCGCGTTCAAGCTGAGCCTGCGCCTGCCGCCGCTGGTGGACGCTGCTGCGTGCGTGCAGGAGATGAAGGCGCTGCTCGAAGACAACGCCCCCTACCAGGCCAAGGTGACCTGGGAGAGCGCCAGCGGCGCCAGCGGCTGGAACGCGCCCGAGACCGCGCCCTGGTTCAAGCAAGCGCTTAATTCCGCAAGCCAGGCGCACTTTGGCGCGCCCTGCGGCTTCATCGGCCAGGGCGGCACCATCCCGCTCATGGGCCTGCTCAGCCAGGGCTTCCCCAAGGCACAGATGATGGTCTGCGGCGTGCTCGGGCCCAAGAGCAACGCGCACGGCCCCAACGAGTTTCTGCATGTGCCCTACGCCAAGAAGCTCACCGCAGCCGTGGCCCAGGTGATCGCAAACCTCCCTTGAATTTATCAAGCATTTTTGGCTTCCAGCGTCCGTCAATAAAGCGCAAACAGCTATTAAAGTAGTAGCAATATCATGCGCATTCTGCTCGCCGAAGACGAACCCGCCCTGGCCAACTGGCTGGTGCAGGCGCTGCACCAGTCGGGCTTCCGGGTGGACTGGGTCAACGACGGGCGGCTGGTCGCCTCCAGCCTGAAGACCTCACGCTACGACGCACTCATCCTCGACCTGGGCCTGCCCGGACGCGACGGGCACGACGTGCTCGACGGCCTGCGCGACGCCGGGCACTGGCTGCCGGTGCTCATCCTCACGGCGCGTGACTCGCTCATGGAGCGCGTGCACACCCTCAAGGCCGGGGCCGACGACTTTCTGGCCAAACCCTTCGAGCTGGCCGAGCTGGAGGTGCGTCTGATGGCACTGGTGCGCCGCGCCCGTGGCGGCGAGCACCCGCGTTTTTCCTGCGGGCCGCTGGCCTACGACCCGGTGGGCCAGCAACTGCTGCTGCGCCACCAGCCGCTCAAGCTCCCCCCGCGTGAACACGCCCTGCTGCGCGCCCTGGTGCAGCACAGCGGCGAACCCATGTCCAAGCGCGACCTCATGGAACGCGTGTTTGCCGACGAGGCCGACGTGCAGCCCGAGGTGATGGAAGTGCTGGTACACCGCCTGCGCAAGCGCCTGGAAGGCAGCGGCGTGCGCATCAGCACCCTGCGCGGCCTGGGCTACGTGCTCGAACCCGGCGACATCGCCACGCCGGACGCCCCATGAAACGCTGGGCCCACTGGAGCCTGCGCCGCACTCTTTTGGTGGTGCTGCTGCCGGGTCTGCTGACAGTGATGGGGCTGGAGCTGACCGTGAGTTGGCGCAACGCCCTGGCCGCCGCCAACGCTGCGTTCGACCGCTCGCTGCTGGGTGCCATCAAGGCCATGGACGCCAACATCTCCACCGCCAGCGGTGGCCTGTCGGTAGAGCTGCCCTACCGCATGCTCGAATTCTTTGAACTCACCGCCAGCGGCCAGGTGTTCTACCGTGTGGCCAGCGGCGACGGGCTGGTGGAAATCGGCGACGCCCTGCTGCCCCCACCACCCCGGCCACTGGAAGACGCCGTGCCCCAGTTCCACGACGCCAACTACTTTGGCAAGCCCGTGCGTGTGGGCACCTACGCACGCCAGCTGGACCGCCCTCTGTCGCAAGGCTCGCACTCCAGCCGCGTCATCATCCAGGTGGCCGAAACACTCGAAAGCCGCCAGGACTTCACCCGCCGCCTGGTGTGGGAAACCGTCGCGCGCGACGCCCTGCTGCTGGTCAGCGCCCTGGCCCTGGTGGTGCTGGCCGTGCACACCGGCCTGCGCCCCCTGCAGCGCCTGCGCGCCGACGTGGCCCAGCGCCACAACGAAGACCTCACCCCTATTCCCCCCGACCAGGTGCCCAAAGACGTGCGCCCCCTGGTGGACGCCATCAACCTGCACATGCAGCGCACCCGTCAGGTGCTGCAGCAGCAGCGCGAATTTATCGACGATGCCTCGCACCAGTTGCGCACCCCGCTCACCACCCTGGCCACACAAACCGGCTACGCCCTGCGCGAAACCGACCCCGCCCAGCGCGAAATCGCGCTGCAGGCCATCAAAATCCAGGTGGACGACGCCATCCGCCAGACCAACCAGATGCTGGCCCTGGCCCGCGCCGACGCGCTGGAACTGCAGGTCGAACCCCTGGATCTGCACGCCCTGGCCGAACGCGTGACCCGCCGCCTGTGGCCCCTGGCACGCCAGCACGGCATCGACCTGGGGCTGGAAGCGCTGCACCCCTTGCCCACACAGGCCTGGGGCCATGCGGCGCTGCTCGAAGAAGCCCTGGCCAACCTGCTGCACAACGCGCTGCAGCACACGCCCCCGGGCGGCCAGGTCACCGTGCAGGCCGGTGTGCTGGGCGGCCAGGCCGTGCTGCGCGTGACCGACACCGGCCCCGGCATGCCCGCTGCCGACCGCACCCGCGTGGGCGAACGCTTTCTGCGCGTTGCCGCCTCGGCCAATGCCCACGCCCCGCACGGCAGCGGCCTGGGCCTGGCCATCGCCCACGCCATCGCCCAGCGGCATGGGGGGCGGCTGCGGGTGGAGGAGGCGGCCCCGGGGCGGGATGCGCCGGGGTTGCGGGTGGGGGTGGAGTGGGGGGTGGTGTGAGAGGAGACCACCGGGACTGCGGCGGTGGCGGTGGCGGTGGC
>DMZZ01000362.1:2721-10269 GCA_003484805.1 Comamonadaceae bacterium
CAGCGCACTCCTGTGCGCAAGGAGACGCAACGCCGCATGGCGCGTTGAGCGCGGTGCTGGCAGGCGCATAGCGCTTTCACCCACACGGTCAACCGCAAAGAGGCCCAGGAAGTCAACTGCCATAAGAACTTTCCAAGAAAAACAAGCGGTCAACTGCGGTTTTGAGGGTGATACAGCCCTTGGTCGCGGCCTGCCCGCGGCGCTTCACATGCGCAAGGCGCGGGCGGTCCCTATGCGAAATCCGCAGTAGCGCATCAACGCCCCAAAAACCCCGCCTCCTTCTGGTGCCGCACCACCAGCACCACAATGGCCTCGTCGTCGATGCGGTAACGCACCACATACCCGCTGTCGCCAAAGTCAACAATCCACTCCCGAAATGACTCTGGCAGGTCTTCCACGGGGCGCGCACCGCGCGGCGGGCGGGATCGGGGTTCTTAGGTTCCAGAAAGCGCTACAGGCGCTGCACATCGCGCAGCGCCAAGAGACCATATCAGCCGTGGCATGGGGGCGGCTCAACGTCCTGGCCTTGTTCAAGCTGGGCCATCCAAGCGTCGGCCTCATCGGCCGTGACATGCATGCCGGTGGCCCGGTATTCGTCCCACGCCTTCAGGGTGTCCTGGCGGAACGCCTCGTGCCTGTCCTCGCGCTCTACGTATTGGGCAATGGCCTCGCGCATCAGCCAGTGCGGCGTGCGCTGGCGTGCGTCGGCCAGGCGCTTCAAGCGGTTCATGGTGTCTTTGTCGATCTTGATGGTGCCCGTGCGAATGGTGGCGGTGGTCATGCGGAACTCCAAGAGGTAATCATGGGCACCACTTCATCGTACCTACCGACCCAACCGGCACACCAGCAAGGGTTAACCCCCAAAATCCCCCCCGCTTTCTGAAAGCTCCCCGAAAGCCGCATTTTTCTACAGTGCGTCCACTCCCCGATGCGCGCTGTGGCCGCAGTGGGGTTTCTCAACCCATATCAGGAGACACACCATGACACTGCGACCTTTCTTTGCTGCCATCGGCGCCGCTGCGGCCTTGCTTGCTTCCATGGCCCAGGCGGGGCCGCTCGACAAGCCCGAGTGCATTGCACCGGCCAAGCCCGGCGGCGGGTTTGACCTGACCTGCAAGCTGGCGCAGGGCGCGCTACAAGAAGGCAAGTACGCCAGCGACCCCATGCGCGTGAGCTACATGCCCGGCGGTATTGGCGCGGTGGCGTACAACGCCATCGTGGCGCAGCGCCCGGGCGAGAACAACACCATCGTGGCGTTTTCGGGGGGCTCGCTGCTCAATCTGGCGCAGGGCAAGTTTGGCCGCTACAACGAGAACGATGTGCGCTGGCTGGCCGCCGTGGGCACGGACTATGGTGCGGTGATCGTGGCCGAGGGCTCGCCGCTGAAATCCATCAATGACCTGTTGGCCGCCATCAAGGCCGATCCGTCCAAGGTGGTGTTTGGCGCGGGCGGCAGCGTGGGCAGCCAGGACTGGATGAAGGCCGCGCTCACGGCGCGCGCCACGGGGCTCGACCCCAAGGCCATGCGCTTTGTGGCGTTTGAGGGCGGCGGCGAGGCCATGACTGCGCTGCAGGGCGGTCATGTGCAGGTGTATTCGGGCGACGCCTCCGAGGCCGAGCAGCAGATGAAGGCGGGCGCCAAGATCCGTGTGCTGGCGGTGATGGCCGACAAGCGACTGGACGGGTCGCTGGCCGCCGTGCCCACCATGAAGGAGCTGGGCTTTGACATTCAATGGCCCATTGTGCGCGGCTTCTACATGGGCCCCAAGGTGAGCGATGCGGACTTCAAGGTCTGGAACGACACCTTCGCCACGATGATGGGCACGCCCGCCTTCGACAAGCTGCGCGCCGAGCGCGGGCTGTTCAAGTTTGCGCTCACCGGCAAGGAGCTGGACGCCTTCATCAAGGAGCGCATGGCGGCCTACCGCCAGCTGGCGGCCGACTTCAACCTGCGCGTGGCGCAGTAAGGACACCCCCTGCGGCGCTTCGCGCCTTCCCCCTCCCGCTCTCGCAGTGCTGCGCGCTGCGGGCAAGGGGACGCTCCCAGCGCCTGCACATGGGAATGTTGGCGGCCATTGCGTGGGAGCCCTGGCCTGGGCCATGCCCATGTCGCAAGCCGCCAATTGCACGATGCACCGTGGAGCAACATACATGACAAAAATGCCAATTTCTACTGCGTTCATTGCGCAGACAGCTATTGATTTAGGAGTAAATCATGGCTGACCGCATTCTGGGCCTGCTGTGCCTGGCATTGGCTGCGGCCATGGCCTGGGCCGCGCACGGCTATGCCGCCGAGATTTCTTACGAACCGGTAGGGCCCCGGGCTTTTCCAACTCTGCTGGCGGCAGTGGCTGCGCTGGCGGGCCTGTGGCTGGCCGTGCGCCCGGGCCACTCGGCCGCTGCAGCGCAGGGCTCCAGCGCACACACTGCCTGGCTTCCACTGGGTCTGACGGTGGGCGCCATGCTGGTCTATGCGCTGCTGTTCCAGTGGCTGGGCTTTGTGCTGGCCACGGCACTGATGACTGTGCCCGTGGGCCGCAGTTTTGGCGGGCGGCCACTGCCGCTGCTGGCCACCGGGCTGGGCCTAGGGCTGGGGCTGTTTTTCCTGTTTGACAACATGTTTGACGTGATCCTGCCCACGGGCCTGCTGTCGTTTGTATTGGGAGGGCGCTGAGATGGGAAACACCCCCCTTCGCTCCTTCCCCCCGCTCTCGCAACGCTGCGCGCTGCGGGCGGGGCGACGCTCCCCGCGCGGCGGAGCAGCCCTTGCGCGGGAGCCCTGGCTTGGGTCTCGCCTGTTTCCTGGGCCATTTGTCGCGCAATGCGCGCTGGAGCAATTGAAATGAATACTCTGGAACATTTGCTGCAAGGCTTTGGCGTGGCGCTGGCGCCGGTCAACCTGCTGCTGGGCCTGATCGGCTCTTTTCTTGGCACGGTGGTGGGCATGCTGCCCGGCCTGGGGCCCATCAATGGCGTGGCCATCCTCATGCCGCTGGCGTTTGCACTCAAGCTGCCGCCGGAGTCGGCGCTGATTTTGCTCACGGCTGTGTACATCGGCTGTGAGTTTGGCGGGCGAATTTCGTCCATCCTCATCAACGTGCCAGGCGATGCCGGGGCCATCATGACGGCGGTGGACGGCTACCCCATGGCGGTCAAGGGCCAGGCCGGGGTGGCGCTGTCGATTTCGGCGTGGTCGTCGTTCATCGGCTCGTTTGTGGCCTTCATCGGCATCGTCGTTGCCGCGCCCTGGCTGGCGCAGTGGGCGCTGGCCTTTGGCCCGGCCGAATACTTTGCGCTGATGTGCTTTGCCTTTGCCTGCATCACCGGGCTGATGGGCGACGCGCCCATGAAGGCGGTGCTGGCCGCCGTGCTGGGCCTGTCGCTCGCCACCGTAGGACTGGACAGCAATTCGGGCGTGTACCGCTTCACGTTTGACAGCGTGCACCTGTCCGACGGCATCCAGTTTGTGGCGGTGGTGATCGGCCTGTTCTCGGTGAGCGAAATTTTGCTCATGCTGGAAAAACACCTGGGGCAGACACCGGCCATCCGCGCACTGGGGCGCAACATGTTCAACCGCGCCGAACTGGCACTGACCTGGTGGGGCACGGTGCGCTCGTCGGTGCTGGGCTTTTTTGTGGGCGTGCTGCCCGGCGCGGGCGCCACCATTGCCAGCGCCATGGCCTACACCATGGAAAAGCGCCTGACCGACACCGAGGGCACCTTTGGCAAGGGCGACATCCGCGGCGTGGCTGCGCCCGAGGCGGCCAACAACGCATCGGCCAACGGCTCCTTTGTTCCCATGCTCACGCTGGGTGTGCCGGGCTCAGGTACCACGGCGGTGATGGTGGGTGCGCTATCGCTCTACAACATCACGCCGGGGCCGGCGTTGTTCACGCAGCAGCCCGAGCTGGTGTGGGGGCTGATTTCCTCCATGGCAGTGTGCAATGTGCTGCTGCTGATCATGAATATCCCGCTCATTGGTGTGTTCACCCGCATGCTGGCGCTGCCCAACTGGATTCTGGTGCCGGGCATTCTGGCCATCAGCGCGGTGGGGGTGTATGCCATCCACGCCACCACGTTTGACCTGGTGCTGATGGTGGCGCTGGGCGTGGTGGGCTACCTGCTGCGCAAGGCGGGGGTGCCCATGGCGCCGCTGATTCTGGGCTTTGTGCTGGGAGACATGATGGAGCAGAACCTGCGCCGCGCACTGTCCATCACCAACGGCGAGCTGTCCATTCTGTGGGGCAGCCCCATCGCCATGGGGCTGTGGTTGGGCGTTGCGGCCATGCTGCTGGTGCCGCCGCTGTACCGGCACTTCGCGTCGCGCCGCGCCGCTGCGGCCAGCACCTGATTCAACCAGGGCTAAATATCCCCTGCTCGTGCCCAGATGCGCTACGGGGAGTGCGAAAGGGCAGCAAATGCAGCGTCGGCGCGGTCAGGCTGCATTGCAGGTGCGCGTAATGGACAATCTGGGTTCAACCGACCATGCCTGCACCATGACCGACGCCTCCCAATACACCCTGACCACCTTCACCGCCAGTGACGGCGAAAACCTTGCCGCCCACCACTGGCCCCTGGCCGATGGTCGGCCGCAGCGCGGCACCGTGCTTCTGGTGCACGGCCTGGGCGAGCATGCGGGCCGCTACCACCATGTGGCGCAGCACTTCAACGACTGGGGCTTCGCGGTGCGCGCCTACGACCAGTACGGTCATGGCCGATCGGCCGGGCCGCGCGGCGGGCTCAACCACGACCTGCGGCTCCTTGACGACCTGGCCGACATGGTGGACACCGCCCGCGCGCACACGCCCGAGGGGCTGCCGCTGGTGCTGCTGGGTCACAGCATGGGTGGGCTGGTGGCGGCGCGCTTCGTGGCCATGCACCTGCGCCCGGTGGATGCGCTGGTGCTGTCGTCCCCCGCGCTCGACCCCGGCCTGAACGCGGTGCAGAAATTGCTGGTGGGCACCCTGCCGCAGCTGGCGCCCAACCTGCGCGTAGGCAACGGGCTGGATGCACGCTACATCTCGCACGACCCGGCGGTGGTGGCGGCCTACGAGGGCGATCCGCTGTGCCATGACCGCATCAGCGGCCGCCTGGCGCGCTTCATCGCCGAGAGCGGGCCGACCACCGTGGCGCGCGCTGCACATTGGCGCGTGCCCACACTGCTGATGTGGGCCGGTGACGACCGGCTGGTCAACCCGGCTGGCAGCCGCGCGTTCGCGGCGGCTGCGCCCGACTCGGTGGTGCAGTCGCGCTGCTTCGAAGGCCTCTACCATGAACTGTTCAATGAACTGGACGCTGCGCCCGTATTCGACGTGCTACGGCGCTGGCTGGAGCGGCATGTGTCGGCACAGGGCCAAATTTTCATGAACGAAATTAGCCGTTAAGGCAATAATTACAAACGCTTGCAACTATTGATTTAATAGCAAAATCCTTCTTACGGGTTCTTTTCGGCGTACATCTGCTGGTCTGCGCTTTTCCAGGCACCCTGCAGCCCGCTGCCTGGCGCGCGGCTGGCCAGGCCCACACTGGCCTGGATGAGGTGTTCCACCAAGGCATTGCGGGTGCGCTCCAGCAGCGCCTGGGCACCAGCGGAGTCGCATTCCACGGCCAGGATGCCGAACTCGTCGCCCCCCAGACGGGCCACGATGTCCGACTCCCGTGCAGCCTGCCGCAGCGCCCGGGCGGCCTGCGCAATCAGGGCATCACCGGCCGCATGGCCGTCCCGGTCGTTGATCTGCTTGAGCCCGTTGAGGTCGATCACCAGCACCGCAGCCGGGTGGCCGTAACGGCGGCAGCGCTCTTCCTCGCGGGCCAGGTGCGCGTCCCAGGCACGCCGGTTGGCCAGTTGCGTCTGGGCATCGATATTGGCCTCCAGGGCAAGGCGTTCACTGCGGCGCGCTTCCTGTACCTGCCGGAGCTCGGCCTGCAGAAGGCCGCTCAGCAAGTTGCCCAACAGCTCGATCAGGCTTTGCTCCTGCACCAGCGACGCCGGCTGGGGCGCCGGGTCGATGCCGCAAAGCGTGCCGAACAGACTGCCATCGGCCTGGGTGAGCGGCACGCCCACATACGCCTGGATCGGCACCTGCTGCCCAATGGGGGCAGCCAGGTAGGCGGGTACGCTCTGCACATCGGGGGCAATCCGTGGGCCATTTCCCCGAACCATTTCAGAGCAAAAGGAATCGGCCCAGCGGAACACCGTGCCAGGAGGCACGCCGTAACCGTGGTCTTCGGCCTGCAGCACAATCCAGTCGTGACCCTCGGTGCGGGTCACCATCCACAGGCCAAAACCGAACCGCTGGTGCAAAAAGGCCAGAACGGCTCGGCTGGCAGTCTCAAAATCGTGGGACGGAATCGATGGCATGGTGGCTGCATTGTGGGTGGTTTTCCTCCTGCCTGCCTGACCTGGGTACTCTATGCAACAGCAGCCCTGCGCTGGCGCAGCGCCAACCAGGCCAGTGCCACGCCGGTAACGATGATCGGCACCAGTGAGCCATAGTTCAGCAGTGCCCAGCCCTGCGTTGTGACCAGCGCACCCGAGGCGAAAGAGGTCAGCGCCATGGTGGCGAACACGAAGAAGTTGATGGCCGCCTGTGCGCGGTCCTTCTCCTCGGGGCGATAGGCCTGCATGGCCAAGGTGGTGCTGCCGGTGAACAGGAAGTTCCAGCCCACGCCCAGCAGGAACAGCGCCACGGTGAAGTGGTGCAGTTCCACCCCCATCAGGGCGACGGCCACGCAGGCGAGGTTGAGCAGCACCCCCGTGCCCATGATGGGCAGCACGCCCAGACGCTTGATCAGGTGCCCGGTGAAGAAACCGGGCGCAAACATGCCGATCACATGCCATTCGAGCACCAGCGCGGCGTCGTCGAAGGCGTAGCCGCACACCTGCATGGCCAGGGGCGTGGCAGCCATCAGCAGATTCATCACGCCATAGCCCAGGGCCGCGCCCAGCACCGCCACCGCAAAGGCAGGTTCGCGCAGCAACTGGACCACGGAGCGCCCGCCTCCGGGCGTGCCCGCCGGGGCGCTGGGTCGGGGCAGGGCGTCGAACCGGATGGCAAACATCAGCGCCATGGACAGCAGCGCCACCCCCATCAGCGCCACATAGGCTCCGGCAAAGGGAACGCCCAGCAGCGTGCGCGTGGCGCTGGCCAGGTTGGGACCGGCCACCGCGCCCAGCAGGCCACCGGCCAGGACCAGCGAAACCGCCTTCTCGCGGAAGGCAGGCGCAGCCAGTTCGCCAGCGGCAAAGCGGTAGAGCTGGCCGTTGGCACTGTAGTAGCCAGCTACCACGGTGGCAGCACACAGCAGCCAGAAGCTCGACGATAGCGCCGCCCAGGCGCACATCAGGGCCGAGAACGCAGCCACGGCCAGCCCGATCTGGAACGACACCTTGCGCCCCCAGCGCGCCTGGCTGCGTGCCACCAGCGGCGTGGACAGTGCACCGCCCACCACATAGCCCATGACGGGCAGCGTGGCCATCCAGCCCAGGGGAGCCAACTGCAGGCCCACGAGCCCGTTGATGGCAATGAAGACCACGTTGTTGGTCAG
>DMZZ01000362.1:10464-11078 GCA_003484805.1 Comamonadaceae bacterium
GCCGGCAGCCTGCCTGCACTCAAGGCCGCCGTGGACAACGGCGCCAGCTGCGTCTACCTGGGTCTGCGCGACGCCACCAACGCGCGCAACTTCGCCGGGCTGAACTTCGACGAAGCGGCCATCGCCAACGGCATCCGGTATGCGCACGAGCGCGGCTGCAAGGTGTTCATGGCACTCAACACCTACCCGCAGGCCGCCAACCCTGCGCCCTGGCGCGCGGCCATGGACAAGGCCGTGGACCTGGGCGTGGACGCCGTCATCCTGGCCGACCCGGGCCTGATGCAATACGGCGCGCAACACCACCCGAAGCTGCGCCTGCACCTCTCGGTGCAGGGTTCGGCCACCAGCGCCGACGCCATCAATTTCTACCGCGAGCAATTCGGCATCGTGCGCGCCGTGCTGCCGCGCGTGCTCTCGATGGAGCAGGTGCAGCGCGTGATCGACAGCACCCCGGTGGAGATCGAGGTGTTCGGCTTCGGCAGCCTGTGCGTGATGGTCGAGGGGCGCTGCGCGCTTTCGTCCTATGTGACGGGCGAGTCGCCCAACACCCACGGTGTGTGCTCGCCCGCCAAGTCGGTGCGCTGGCAGGAAACGCCCAAGGGCCTCGAATCGCG
>DMZZ01000170.1:0-5019 GCA_003484805.1 Comamonadaceae bacterium
CATTCACGCGGGAGCGGCAACCGGCAACTTGAAGGACACGGATTTTATTTGATCGTGCCCTTGGGCAGCACCTGCACCACGGCAGCGCGCTGGATCTGGACTTCCACACCCGAGGCGATTTCCACATGCAGGTACTGCTCGCTCAGGCGCGAGACCTTGCCCAGCATGCCACCGCCCACCACCACCTCGTCGCCCTTGGCGATGGCTTCGATCATGGCGCGGTGCTCTTTCTGGCGCTTCATCTGGGGGCGGATCATGACGAAGTACAGCACCACGAACATCAGCACCAGCGGCAGCATGCCTGTCAGCGAGGACATGAAGTCACCGCCACCTGCGGCAGCAGCGGGAGCGGTCTGGGCGAAAGCAGAGGAAATAAACACGGACAGGACTCCACAATGGATGGTCAAAACAGACAAAACCCGCCACGGACGCTCGCTTGGGCGCCCGCCAGGCGGGGAACGGGACATTGTATGCGGGTGTCGGCCCGCGCTGTCACGGCGAAAACCCAGCAGGTTTACGGGTGTTTGCCCCCGTCCAACCCGCAAGCCAACAGCTGAAAAATACAAGCCAAAAGTGCCTTCAACGCTTTACCAGCAAGCGCTGAAAGCTACCTTTTTAATAGCAATCTACTGTGGCCGCGTCTTCCGGCTCAGGCCGCCTGGCGCTCCGGCCGACTGCGCCACTGGGCCATCAGGCCGTCCCACTTGGCGCGCGCGGCCTTGAGGTGGCGCTCCTTCACATGGCCGTAACCCCGGATGTCCTCGGGGATGCGTGCAATTTCTGCCGCCAGCGCCAGACGCTCGGGCGTCAGGCCTGCGATCAGTTCCTCGATGCAGGCGCGGTATTCCTGGATCAACGCACGCTCCATGCGGCGCTCGTCGGTCTTGCCAAAAATGTCCAGCGCGCCACCGCGCAAACCCTTGAGCCCGCCGAGCACACCCAGGGCGCGGCGCATCCAGGGACCGAAAGACTGCTTGACCAGCTCGCCCTTCTCGTTGCGCTTGGCCAGGAGGGGTGGCGCCATATGGTGAACGATCTTGTAATCGCCCTCGAACAGGGCGTCGATCTTGTCGGTGAAGGCCTTGTCGGTATGCAGGCGGGCCACCTCGTACTCGTCCTTGTAAGCCATGAGCTTGAACAGGTAGCGCGCCACGGCCTCGGCCAGGCGCGTGCTGCTGCCCAGCCGGGCCTCTGCAGCCTGCACTTTATCGACGAAGGCGCGGTACTGCGCCGCATAAGCGGCATCCTGATAGCCCGTGAGGAACTCCACGCGCTGCGCCACCATTTCGGCCAGCGCAGGCTTCTTCACGAACTGGATCACCTGCGCCGCCTGGAACAACGCCTGCACGGCCGCCAGGTCGTGCGCGCAGCGCCGACCCCATTCAAACGCTGCCTTGTTGTTGTCGACCTGCACGCCGTTGAGCTCCATGGCGCGCATCAGCGCGGCGTGTGACAGCGGCACGCGGCCCTTTTGCCAGGCAAAGCCCAACAGCAAGGGGTTGGTGTAGATGCTGTCGCCCAGCAGCTGCACGGCCACCTGTTCGGCGTCAAAACTGCCCACCAGATCGGCGCCCACCGCCGCCGTGACGGCGCTCTCGCAGTTGCCGCCCGGGAACTGCCAGTTGGGGTTGGTGACAAACGAGGCCGTTGGCGTGCCGTGGGTGTTGAGGGCCACGAAGGTGCGGCCCGGCTGCATCACGGCCAGCGTAACCTTGTTCGCGGCCACGATGGAGTCGCAGCCGATCACGAGGTCCGCCTTGGCGGTATCGACCTTGGTGGTGTAGATGGCTTCCTGCCGGTTGGCGATCTGGATATGGCTCCAGGTCGCGCCGCCCTTCTGTGCCAGGCCGCCCGCGTCCTGCGTGACCACGCCCTTGCCGTCCAG
The DNA here is from genome assembly GCA_003484805.1 of Comamonadaceae bacterium. Taxonomy (GTDB): domain Bacteria; phylum Pseudomonadota; class Gammaproteobacteria; order Burkholderiales; family Burkholderiaceae_C; genus Simplicispira. Next base: position 1,886 of record DMZZ01000170.1, read on the forward strand.
GTGCGCAGCCATGCCCAGCAGCGAGCCGATGGTGATAACCCCCGTGCCGCCCACACCGCCGACCANNACCACGATGCCCCAGGCCTGCTCGGCCACGGGCAGCACCGGCTCGGGGATGGGGGGCAGACTGGAAAGATCGCCCTTTTTCTCCTTCTTGGGCTTCTTGAGCTTGCCGCCCTCGATGGTGACGAAGCTCGGGCAGAAGCCGTTGACGCAGGAGTAGTCCTTGTTGCAGGTGCTTTGGTTGATGCGGCGTTTGCGGCCAAATTCCGTCTCGACCGGCTCGACGCTCAGGCAGTTGGACTTGACCGAGCAGTCGCCGCAGCCTTCGCACACCAGTTCGTTGATGATGACCGTCTTGTCGGGCGTGGAGAGCAGGCCGCGCTTGCGGCGGCGGCGCTTCTCGGTGGCACAGGTCTGGTCGTAGATCAGTACGGTGCAGCCCTTGACTTCGCGCAGCTCGCGCTGGATGCGGTCGAGTTCGTCACGGTGGTGCACCGTCACGCCATCGGCCAGCGGCACGCCATCGTATTTTTGTGGTTCATCGGTCACGATGACAATCTTCACAGCGCCTTCGGACTTGACGCTGTGCATGATCTGGAGCACCGAGTGCCCCTCGGGGCGCTCGCCGACCTGCTGGCCACCGGTCATGGCCACGGCGTCGTTGTAGAGAATCTTGTAGGTGATGTTCACCCCGGCCGCGATGCTCTGGCGGATGGCCAGCAGGCCGCTGTGGAAGTAGGTGCCGTCGCCCAGGTTGGCGAACACATGCGCATCCTCCGTGAACGGCGCCTGCCCCACCCAGGACACGCCCTCACCGCCCATCTGCGTGAAGGTGGAGGTGCTGCGGTCCATCCACACCGTCATGTAGTGGCAGCCGATGCCCGCCACGGCGCGGGAGCCCTCGGGCACGCGCGTGCTGGTGTTGTGCGGGCAGCCGCTGCAGAACCAGGGGGTGCGTTCGCCGGTATCGGTCTTGAGCTCGACCATGGCACGCTCGCGCCCCTCGATGGTGGCGATGCGCGCATCCATGCGCGCGATGATGTCGTCGGACACGCCCAGCTTCTTCAACCGCTTGGCGATGGCCTTGGCGATGAGGGCGGGCGTCAGATCGGCCTTGGCGCGCAGCAGCCAGTTCTGGCTCGGGTTGGGCATGGACCATTCGCCGCCCGTGCTGTCGCCTTCCGGCTCGTCGAACTTGCCCAGCACGTTGGGGCGCACATCGGCGCGCCAGTTGTACAGCTCCTCCTTGAGCTGGTACTCGATGACCTGTCGCTTCTCCTCCACCACCAGGATCTCCTGCAGGCCTTCGGCGAAGCTGCGCGTGATGGTGGCCTCCAGCGGCCACACCACGTTGACCTTGTGCACGCGGATGCCGAGGCTCCGGCAGGTGTCGTCGTCCAGGCCCAGATCCATCAATGCCTGGCGCGTGTCGTTGTAGGCCTTGCCGCTGGCGATGATGCCGAAGCGGTCATTCGGACCCTCGATCACGTTGTAGTTGAGCTTGTTGGCGCGCACATAGGCCAGCGCGGCGTACCACTTGTAGTCCATGAGGCGCGCCTCCTGCTCCAGCGGCACGTCGGGCCAGCGAATGTGCAGGCCGCCCGGCGGCATGGCAAAGTCCTCGGGCAGGATGATCTTCACGCGGTCCGGCTGAACCGACACGCTGGCCGAAGATTCGACCACCTCCTGGATGGTCTTCATGCCCGACCACACGCCCGAGAAACGGCTCATGGCGAAGGCATGCAGGCCCATGTCGAGGATGTCCTGCACATTGCTCGGGAAGAACACCGGCGTGCCGCAGGCCTTGAAGATGTGGTCGCTCTGGTGCGGCGCCGTGCTGCTCTTGCTGATGTGGTCGTCGCCGGCAATGGCGATCACGCCGCCGTGCTGGGCGGTGCCGGCCATGTTGGCGTGCTTGAACACGTCCGAGCAGCGGTCCACGCCCGGGCCCTTGCCGTACCAGATGCCGAACACGCCGTCGTATTTCTTCTTCTCGGGGTACAGGTCGAGCTGCTGCGTGCCCCACACGGCCGTGGCACCCAGCTCTTCGTTCACGCCGGGCTGGAAGACGATATGGTTCTCGGCCAGATGCTTCTTCGCGGCCCACAGCGCCTGGTCATAGGTGCCCAGCGGGCTGCCCCGGTAACCGCTGATAAAACCGGCGGTGTTCAGTCCCGCTGCGGCATCGCGCTGGCGCTGCAGCATGGGCAGGCGCACCAGGGCCTGCACACCGCTCATGAAGGCGCGGCCCTGGTCCAGGGTGTATTTGTCCTCCAGACTGACGGTTTCGAGGGCCTTGCGGATATGCTCAGGCAGCGGTGCGTTCATGGTGTTGTCTCCAATGGCGTTCTGGGTATGGCCGCGCCTTGTGGGGCGGCGAATGGATGGCACCACGGCCCGGTAGGGCCGTGGCTTCCGTGTGCAGACGAGTGTATGTCCACAACGCAGATATGTCTTTGCGTTTTATGCCGCATTTGGGCTATTATGAGAAAGATTCTTTCTTTTTGAGGCCGTAAATTGAACACTTTGGACAAATTCGACCTTGCCATCCTCAATGAGTTGCAATCCGACGCGCGCCTGACCAACGCCGAACTGGCCCAGCGCGTGGGCCTGTCGGCGGCCCCGTGCTGGCGCCGCGTGCGGGTGCTGGAAGAAGAGGGCTACATCAAGGGCTACCACGCCGAGATCGACCGGCGCAAGATCGGCCTGGGCGTGCTGGCCTTCGTGCGCCTGGACGCCGACCGCAACACCGGCGGCCTGACGCTGGCCATGGAAGAGGCCATCCGCCAGATCCCCGAGGTGGTGTCATGCCACTACATCAGCGGAACCGGCACCTTCGAGCTGCAGGTGGTGGCGCGCGACCTGGACAGCTTTTCGCAGTTTGCGCGCGACGTGCTGCTGCACCTGCCCAATGTGAAGGACATGCACACCAGCTTCTCGCTCGGCGAGGTCAAGGCCAGCGGCGCGCTGCCGCTCAGCCACCTGCCCAGAAACACCGCCTGACGCTATTGATTGAATAGCTGCTTGCGAGGCATGGACGGCCTTCAAGGCCCTTTTCATTCCTCGCTTGCGCCGCGCTGGAGAGGGTCTGATTCATGCTGCGCATTCAGTAGTGTCCCAACGTTTTTCAG
>DMZZ01000170.1:5242-5389 GCA_003484805.1 Comamonadaceae bacterium
GCTTGCCGCAATCGTCCTTGACCACGACCCGACGCAAAGCAGCCGGATAGTCCTTGCTGGAATAGAACACCGTGAGTACACCGGTCTGATCGCAGATGACGCTGGTGGTGCTGCGGTCCACAGGATTGGAGTAACGCCGCCTGAACT
>DMZZ01000064.1:0-5686 GCA_003484805.1 Comamonadaceae bacterium
GTGGCGCCCAGCACGGCCAGCAGGGCAAACTGCGGCGCGCGCCGCGCCACGCTCAGCGCCAGCACCGAAAACACCAGAAAAGCCCCGGTGAACAGCGCCACCAGCGCCAGCACCGTGAGGTTGACGCGGTAGGCGCGCGACAGGTTGCTGATGCGCTCGGCCGCGTCGCCGGGTTCGGCCAGCAGCGCGTGGGCGGGCCAGTCCGGCAGGGCGCGCAGGGCCTGGGAAAAGGCACTGCGATCCGTGCCGGGGCGCAGTTGCAGGTCGATGCGGCTGAGTTGCCCACCGCGCCCGAACAGATCTTGCGCGGCGCCGAGGTCCATCACCGCGAGGGGCGCGCCGCCGGCGGCCACGGTGCCCACCACGCGCACAGGCCAGGCCTGCGGGCCGGAGCGCAGCGTGATGGCGGGCGGGGTGCCCGCGCCGTCGGCCGGCAGGCCCAGCGCCTGCAGCGCCGCAGCGTTGAGGAACACGGTGGCAGGGGCGAACAACGCAAAGCGGTCGGCGCCATCCCAGGGGCGCGGCATGAGCGCCGGGGCCATGGCGGGCAGGAGCAGGGCGTCGGCGCCCAGCACGCGCAGCGGCACGCGGGNNGCGTCGTCTGGTGCAGACGGGCTGGCCAGGGCGGTGAGTTCCAGCACCGGGCTGGCGCGCGCCACCTGCGGGTGCGTGGCCAGGTGGCCATACAGCGCTTCGGGCAGCGGGCCCTGCATGGCACGCACTTCCAGGTCGGGCTGGCCGTTGACGGTGCGCACCGCCTGGGCGAATTCATCGAGCGCCGAGGCGTTGATTACCTGCACCGCGAAGGCCAGGGCCACGCCCAGCATCACGGCCGCCACCGCCGCCGCGCTGCGCCAGGGGTGGCGCCGCAGGTCCTGCCAGGAGAAGGTGCGCAGCAGTGCGAGCATGGGCCTATTGTGCGACGCGCCGGACAGGCGCGCTCCCTTGAAATTTTCCGTGCCGGACGCATACTTCTCAATGGAAGCCGCCGTATGCGTGGCGGCCCATTGGATGAACCCTTTTCGAGGAGCTTGACCATGAACTCTCTGGTATCGCGTGGCAGTCTGTTCGACGATTTCTTCAAGGACATCGCGCCCGGTTTCTATGTGCGGCCGCTGCATGGCGACAACCTGCCCGCGCCGTCGCAGATCAAGGTCGATGTGAAGGAAACCGATGGGGGCTACACCGTGCAGGCCGAGGTGCCGGGCGTGCCCAAGGAAGATATCCATGTCTCCATCGACGGCAATGTGGTGAGCCTGCGCGCCGAGGTGCGCCAGCTGGACCAGCAGACCGAGGGTGAGAAGGTGCTGCGCTCGGAGCGCTACTTCGGCTCGGTGGCGCGCAGCTTCCAGTTGCCCGCCGACATCGACGCCGGCCAGGCCAAGGCGAAGTACGACAACGGCATCCTGACCCTCACGCTGCCCAAGAAGCTGAGCAACGCTGCCCAGCGGCTCAATATCGAATAAGCCGTCAGCCGTCAGCCGTCAGCCGATCCCGTCGCTGCGCAGGCGCAGCACCCGGTCGGCCCGCGCGGCGGCGGTGTCCGAGTGCGTGACCAGCACCAGCGAGGCGCCGTGCTGGCGCGTCTGCGCGGTCAGCAGGTCCATCACGCGGGCGGCGGTGCCGGGGTCGAGGTTGCCCGTGGGTTCGTCGGCCAGCAGCAGGGCCGGGCGGTGCACCAGCGCGCGGGCCAGGGCCACACGCTGCAGTTGCCCGCCGCTGAGTTGCTGCGGCAGCCGCGCGCCCAGGTCGTCGAGGCCCACGGCGGCAAGCATTTCTTGCACCCGCGCGGGCTCGTGGCGGCCCAGCAGCATCAGCGGCAGGGCCACGTTCTGCGCCACGTCCAGGTGCGGCAGCACATGAAAGGCCTGGAAGACAAAGCCCACCTGTGCGCGCCGCCACAGCGCACGCCCGGTGTCGTCCAGTGCGCCGAGGTCGGTGCTGCCATGCGTGATGCGCCCGGCATCCCAGTGGTCCAGCCCGGCCATGCAGTTGAGCAGGGTGGACTTGCCCACGCCCGAGTCGCCCACGATGGCGACGAACTCGCCCGGCGCCACCGTGAGGTGCACGTTTTCAAACACCGTGGCCTCGCCATAGCGCTTGGCCAGGCCATCGACCACCATTGGGGTCATGGCGCGGGGCCGTCCAGCCGCTGCAGCACGGCCTGCACGAGGTTGGCCACGGCATGGGGTTGGTCGCAGGCGATTGCCTGGCGCTGCGGCATGCTGCGCAGCCAGGTGATCTGGCGCTTGGCCAGTTGCCGCGTGGCGGCGATGCCGCGCTCGCGCAGCATCTTCAGGTTGAGCGGCGTGCCGGCCGGGCGACGCGCCTGCCAGTCGAATTCTTCCCACGCCTGGCGGTAGCCCACGCAGCGCATCGAGGGCAGATCCGCGTGCAGGTCGCCACGCGCACGCAGGCCCTGCACCTCGTCCACAAAACCGGCCGCGAGCATGGCGTCAAAGCGCTGCGCGATGCGCTCGTGCAGCCAGGCGCGGTTGTCGGGTTCTAAAGAAAAAAGGGCTGTAGCGCTTGTGGGGCGTGCGCTGTAAGCTCCTGTTTTGATAGTGTGAAAGCTCGACAGAGGGCGGCCCGACACCTGCCACACCTCCAGCGCGCGCTGAATGCGCTGGCTGTCGCCGGGCGCCAGGCGCGCGGCGGTGACCGGGTCCACGCGCGCCAGCTCGGCGTGCATGCCGCTCCAGCCGATCTCTGCGGCCTGGGCTTCAAGCTGCGCGCGCACGGCGGGGTCGGCGGCGGGCATGTCGTCGATGCCGTCCAGCAGCGCCTTGAAGTACAGCATGGTGCCGCCCACCAGCAGCGGCAGCGCGCCACGCGCGCGAATTTCGGCCATCAGCCGCGTGGCGTCGTGCACGAACTCGGCGGCGCTGTAGGCCTGCAGCGGGTCGCGGATGTCGATCAGGTGGTGCGGCACAAAGGCGCGTTCCTGCGCCGTGGGCTTGGCCGTGCCGATGTCCATGCCCCGGTACACCAGGGCCGAATCCACGCTGATGATTTCCACCGGCATGCGTTTGCCGATGACGGCGGCCAGTGCCAGTGCACCAGCGGTCTTGCCCGAGGCCGTGGGGCCTGCCAGGGCGATGGCTTGCGGGGTTTCAGGGGCGCTCACGCGGTTCTCCAAATTGCTGCACCAAAGTCCAGGCGATGGCGGCCAGCAGCACCGACCAGAACCCTACGCCGTTGACGAGCGGCCAGATGCTGCCGTCCAGGTGCGCGCCCACCCACCCGCCCATGGCGAAGGCGGCGAGCATCATCATGAAACCGTTGAGCGCCGAGGCTACGCCCGCCGCCTGCGGGAACGGCCCCACGGCGCCAGACTGCCCGCAGGGCTGGTGGATGCCATGGCCCAGCATGAACAGATAGAACGGCGCCAGCAGCGCCCAGGGCTGGTGCCAGCCCGCCCAGGCGGCCAATGCCATCAGCGTGCCGCCACTCAGGCTCAACGCCCCGGCCAGCGCCACGGTGCGGCGCAGCCCGTGGCGCGCCAGCAGGGTGCGGCAGACGAAGGTGCCCACGAAGTAGGCCAGCGCGGTGGACAGCAGAACCCAGCCGTATTGCGTGCGGCTCAAACCCAGCACTTCGATGAACACGAACGAGGACGAGGCCAGAAAGGTGAACAGCCCGCCGTAGGCCGCCGTGGTCAGCAGCGAAAACGCCCAGAACGTGGGATGGCGCAGCACCGTGGCCCAGGTGCGTGCCAGTGTGCCGGGCTGCAGTGCGCGCGGGTTGCGCAGCGCCAGTGTCTCGGGCAGGCGCAGCGCCACCAGCACCAGCGTGGCCACGGCATAGGTCGTGAGTGCCAGCAGCGCGGCGCGCCAGCCCAGCCAAACCGTCAGCAGGCCGCCCAGCGGTGCGCACAGACAGGCCACCAGACCGAGACCGGTGAGTGCCTTGGACATGGCACGCGCCCCGGCTAGCGGGGTGTAAAGGTCGCGCACGATGGCGCGTGCGCACATCACCACAGCGCCCATGGCTGCGCCCTGCACGGTGCGCCAGGCAATCAGCAGCGCCATGGTCGGCGCAAAGGCGCTGGCGAGGGACGCCGCAGTGTAGATGCACAGCCCCGCCAGCAGCACCGGGCGGCGGCCGAAGCGGTCGGACAGCGGCCCCCATACCAGCTGCGAACAGCCAAAGGCCAGTAACAGTGCGCTGAGCGTGAGCTGGCCGGAGGCCACGCTGGCAGAGAGGTCGCGCGTGAGTGCAGGCAGGGCCGGGAGGTACAGGTCGGTGGTGACGGGCTGGATCGAGAGCAGCAGCGCGAGCAGCACGATGGTGAGCCCGGCATGGGTGTCTGCAACGGCGGCGCGGGCCGTGGCAACGGAGGAATCAGACATGCGCGGGAGGGTAGCAGATGGCGCGGCCACGTGCCCCGGTGTGGGGGCTCTTGCGGCTCAGGCCAGGCGTGATGCTGGCTGGGCGGGCGACGACGTGTCGATCGACAGCTCGCCGGTGTCCGAGGCGTTGACGCCGGCCGCCAGGCGGATGCGCAGCGCCAGGTCGGTGCGCGAGTCGGCGTTGTGCAGGGCCTCCTCCAGCGAGATCTGCCCGTCCTTGAAGAGCTTGTAGAGGGCCTGGTCGAAGGTGCACATGCCGATCTCGGTGCTGTGGCCCATGGCCTCCTTGATGCCCGAAAACTCCCCCTTGGCGATCAGATCGGCGATGAAGGGCGAAGCGAGCAGCACCTCCACTGCGGGCACCAGCTTCTGGTGCAGCCCCGGGATGAGGCGCTGCGACACTACGCCCGCGAGGTTCAGGCTCAGGTCCTGCAGCAGCTGGTGGTGCGCGTCTTCGGGGAAGAAGTTGATGATGCGCTCCATCGCCTGGTTGGCGTTGTTGGCGTGCAGGGTGGACAGGCACAGGTGGCCTGTTTCTGCGTAGGCGATGGCCTGCTTCATGGTGTTGCGGTCGCGGATCTCGCCGATCATGATGACGTCGGGGGCCTCGCGCAGCGCATTCTTCAGGGCCTCCTCGTAGGACTGGGTGTCGATGCCCACCTCCCGCTGGTCCACTACGGAGAGCTTGTGGGCGTGCAGGAATTCGAGCGGGTCTTCGATGGTGAGGATGTGTCCTGTCGCGTTCTCGTTGCGGTAGTTGATCATCGACGCCAGCGTGGTGGACTTTCCTGACCCGGTGGCGCCGGTCACCAGCACCAGCCCGCGTTTGCGCATCACCAGGCGCTCGAGCACCGGGGGCAGGCCCAGCTCGGCCAGCGGCGGAATCTTGTTCTTGATGTAGCGGATGACCATGCCGGTTTCGCCGCGCTGCATGAACACGTTCACCCGGAACCGCCCCAGGCCTTCGGCCGACATGGACAGGTTCATCTCCATGCGCGCCTCGAACTCGGCGATCTGTTTTTCGGTCATGACCGAATAGGCCAGCTGCTTGACTTCGCCCGGCGCCAGTGTCGGCATCTTCAGGGGGTGGGTGACGCCCTCGATCTTGATGTTGACGGGCGCACCGACGCTGAAGAACAGGTCAGAGGCACCCTTTTCCACCATCACGTTCAAAAAACTGAATACTTCCACGGAACACCTCGCACGGAGTGGGCCACACTGGGCACTGGCCCGGGTGCGACGGGCGTGCAGCCCGGCATCGCCCGACCATGCCGACGATGGTAGCAACAACGCTGCATCTCGGGGGGGTATTGGCCCCATGGCGCGACCAAAGA
>DMZZ01000213.1:0-1089 GCA_003484805.1 Comamonadaceae bacterium
TCCAGACCAGATCCAGCTGCGCATGCGTGCCCGTGCCCTGCAGCCGCAACTGCAGAAAGCGCACCTCGAATTCATCAACCAGCCGGTGGGCCAGATAGGTCAGGGCCTGCAGCAGGGTGTAGCTGTCCACCTTGAGCCACAGGCTGCCGTCGATCGTGTCGAGCGAGACCGGTCGGTCGCACTGCGCGGCAATGCGGCGCTGCGCGGCGGCGGCCAGGTCCGCGCCCAGCATGTCCTCCATGGGCCAGCGCGTCTTGAGGCGCTGCGTGGCGCGCTGCGCCAGGTCGGTGATGCGCCGCCCCATGGCGCCCACCTCGTCGCGCACCACGCCCAGAAAGCGCTCGCGCATGGCGGGCTCCAGGTCGGAGTAGCCCAGCATGTCCACCGCCGCCTGGATGTTGGCCAGCGAGGCACGGCTGCCTTCGGTCAGGCCGTGCAGGAGCTGGTCGCGCGCGGCTTCTTCTTCCACGCTGGCCGTCACGTTGTCAAGCATCAGCACGAAGCCGCTCACCACGGACTCCAGCGTTTCCTCGCCGGCCCCCTCGGCCAGCGCCGCGCGCACCGGCGCCACCTGCACGCGCAGCAGCTGCCCGCCCTGCGTGGTGGTGACGAACTGCGCCGACGGGCTGGCCACGCCGCGCGCCATGCCCTGGTGGATGCGCTCAAGTGCATGGGCCAGCAACTGCTGGTCGAACACGGCATAAATCGACCGGCCAATGCCGATCAGCTCGGCCCCTGCCGCCAGGCCCGGCCCCTGCGATATCTGCCGGAACTGCTGGCGCGCACGCTGGTTGTAGAGCAGGATGCGCCCGTCGCGGTTGCACACCACCACGCTCTGGTTCAGCTCGGCCATCAGGGCGGCCAGGCGGTTTTTTTCCTGCTGCACGCTGTGGCTGGCCTGGGCCACCTGGGCGGCCATGTCGCCGCGCAACTGGTCACGCTGGGCGGCCAGCTCGTTCACGGCCCGGGCCATGGCCTGCATTTCGGCGGTGCCCCGGGGGGTGAGCTGCTGGGGCGTGGTGGCCGTCACCACCACCCGGATTTTTTCGAGCAGGCGGTGCGGGTCGCCCACATAGCGGCGGTGCAGCA
>DMZZ01000213.1:1320-11627 GCA_003484805.1 Comamonadaceae bacterium
GCAGGGCCTCGTCGGCGCGCACGGCTTGGCAGACCTCGAAGCCCGTCTTGTGCGGCATCATCACATCGAGCAGCACCAGTGCGGGCTGCTCGCGCGCGATGGTGTCCAGTGCCTCCTGCCCGTCGCGGGCCACCAGCACGGCGTAGCCTTCGCGCTGCAACAGGTATTCGAGCGAGATCACGATGTTGGGCTCGTCGTCGGCAATCAGGATCTTGTGCGTCATGGGTTCTTGTCTCCGGATGAGAGGGCCTGGCGGGGCAGCCAGAAGCAGAAGCAGGCGCCCGGCTGTGCGCTCGGCTCCAGCCACAGCCGCCCGCCAAAATGTTCTGCGATGTGGCGGCTGATCGGCAGGCCCAGGCCCGTCCCGTGCGCCACCTGGACACCCAGGTCGGTCTGGTGAAAACGGTCGAAAATCATGGCTTCGTGGCCCGGCTGCACACCCGGGCCATTGTCCTGCACGCACACCGTGACGCCCTGCGTATCGGGCACCAGGCGCACCTGCACCCGCCCGCCGGGCGAGGGCACGAACTTGGCCGCGTTGGACAGCAGGTTCAGCAGCACCTGCAGAATGCGGTCGGGGTCGGCCTGGAGCACGGGCGCCTCGTCGGGCAGCTGCACCTGCACCTGGGCCGCGCGCTCGCGGAACACCTCGGCCGTGGTCGCCACGGCGCGCTGCACCAGCGCGCGCATGTCTACCGGCGCCACATGCCATTCGGCATGGCCCGACTCGATCTTGGCCATGTCCAGCACCTGGTTCACCAGGCGCGTCAGGCGCTCGGTTTCGGCCACGATGATGCCCACGAACTGCTGGCGCTGGGCGGGCGACATGTCGGCATCGTCCTGCATGAGCTCGGCCAGCGCGCGGATGGATGTGAGCGGCGTGCGCAGCTCGTGCGTCACCGACGACATGAAGTCGTCCTTGAGCCGGTCGAGGCTTTGCAACTGCTCGTTGGCGGCTCGCAGCTCGGCCGTGGCCTGCTCCAGCGAGCGCGACTTGCCCTCCAGCGCACGCGAATAGGCGCGAATCTGCGAGGCCTCGTCCAGAATGCGCAGCACATCTTCGGGCGAGAGCGTTTCTTCTTCAGCCACCGAGGCGACCAGCGCACGGGCCGACGCACTGCCCACGGCACCGGCCAGCTGGGTTTCGACAAACTGCACTAGCCGGGCGTCGGGCCGCAGGGCCTGGGCACTGCGCACGCCCACATGCTGCGCGTAGCCGTCCAGCAGTGCCTGCGCCTTGGTGGCACCCAGAAAACGCTCGCACAGGCGCAGCAGGTCTTGCGTATTGGCCCGCCCGCGCCAGAACACCGGGCTGGAGCCGGCCGTGCGCTCGAACACATCAACAAACAGCAGGGCCTGGCTGGCCTCACGGCCCGAGGGCGCGCGCCACAGCGACACGCCGACATAGGCCACCACATTGGCCAGCATGCTCCAGAACAGCGAATGCGTGAGGCCGTCGAACCCCTGCAGGCCGAGCAACTGCTCGGGCCGCAGCCAGGCCAGGCCCCAGGGGCCGTGGGCAATAAACCCCATGTCGAGCCAGCCCGACTTGGCGATCGACGGCAGCATGAGGGTGTAGGCCCACATCAGAAAGCCCGCCAGCAGGCCTGCGAGCGCACCCAGGCGGGTTCCGCCCTTCCAGTACATGCCGCCCAGCACCACCGGAGCGAACTGCGCCACGGCGGCAAAGCTGATGAGCCCGATGCTGACCAGCGCATACGCCTCGCCCGCGAGGTGAAAGTACACATAGCCCAGCACCAGCACGCCCAGGATGGCCGCACGCCGGATGCCCAGCAAAATGCGCGTGAAGTCTTGCCCGCCGCCACTGCGCAGGTGGCGCCAGCGCAGCAGCAAGGGCAACACCAGCTCGTTGCTGACCATGGTGGAGACTGCCACGGTCTCCACGATGACCATGCCCGTGGCCGCAGACAGCCCCCCAACAAAAGCAAACAGCGCCAGCGCGTGCTGGCCGGCCGCCAGGGGCAGCGACAGCACGAAGTTTTCGGCATTGCCCTGCCCGGGCCCAAAGTACAGCAGGCCGCCCAGCGCAATGGGCAGCACGAACAGGTTGATGAGCAGCATGTAGAGCGGAAACACCCAGACCGCGCGGCGCAGGTGGTCTTCGCGCACGTTCTCCACCACCATCACCTGGAACTGGCGGGGCAGGAACACCACCGAGAACATCGACAGCAGCATCAGCCCGAACCACTGCGCCCAGGCAAACTGCCCGCCCTGCTCCAGGCGCAGCAGCTGCTGCAGTTGCGGCACGGCCTGCGCCCGGGCGAACAGGTCACCCAGGCCATCGAACAGGCCATACACCACAAAGAAGCCAACCATCAGGAAGGCCACCAGCTTGACCACCGATTCGAACGCGATGGCGGCCACCATGCCCTCGTGGCGCTCGGTGGTGTCGAGGTGACGCGCGCCGAACACCATGGCAAAGCCGGCCAGCACCAGGGCCACGTAAAAGGCGCTGTCGCGGCTCCAGTGGGCAGCCTCGGCCACGCCGCCAGGCACCGTCAGCAGGGCATAGCCGGCCGAAACGGCCTTGAGCTGCAGCGCGATGTAGGGCACGATGCCGACCACCGCGATCAGGGTCACCAGCCCGGCCAGCAGCGGGCTTTTGCCATAGCGGCTGGCAATGAAGTCGGCAATGGAGGTGATGCGGTAGGCCTTGGCGATGCGGATCATCTTGCGCAGCACGATCCAGCCCAGCACCATGACCAGCGTGGGCCCCAGGTAGATCGGCAAGAACCACACCCCGCCCGAGGCAGCCCGCCCCACGCTGCCGAAATACGTCCAGGCGGTGCAGTACACGGCCAGCGAGAGCGCGTAGGTCCAGGGGTTGGCGATGACCGAGCGCCCCGCTTGCGCACGGCGGTCGGCCCAGTACGCCACGGCAAACAGCAGCAGCAGGTAGGCGAACGACGAGGCAATGACCAATGCGGGCGAGAGCATGCCTACTCCTGCGGCGGTGCGGGCGGTGCGGGCACCACCCCAGCGCGGTCATCGGGGCGTTCTTCGCTGCGGTCGGCCAGGCGGTCTTCGGGCCACTCCATCAGCCAGGCCAGCATGGCAATCAGCCCGCCCCACAGCAGGAACAGGGCCAAGGGGAACAAAGGAATGCCCCACACGGTGGCATCACGGTCCCACAGGCCGAGCAGCGGAAAATTGAACAGCACCCAGCCGCCGGCAAACAGCGCAACCAGGCGTTGGGAGCCGAGTCCTTTGAGCACAGCGGTCTCCTGGCGGGAAGTCTGAATGCCCCCTGCCCTCCATTGTGCGCCCGGCACTTACCTTGTTCTTACGTACCGGGCGGCGCGATCAGGTTTTGGCCTTGGTCTTGGCCCGGGCGGCAGCGCCATGCGCCTGGCGCGAGAGCGCGAAATCGAGAAAAAACTTGCACCAGATGGTGCTGCCCGCCATGGCGGTCCAGGTTGTGTAGTCGAGCTGGCCCAGCGCCACGCTGACGATCACTACCGCCGCCACCGCCCCGGCAACCAGGTTAATGATCATTGCGTAGGGGGCGTATTTTTCGGGGTTGGGCGGCGACTCGCCGCGCTTGATGGCCACCTCGGAAAAATCACGCTTGACCCCGATGCGCCACGCCCGGCGGAACCAGAAGAACGCCATCGGGAACAGCGCGAGATACAGAATCCAGGTCAATGCGACGCTGACATCAAAAACCATGCAGGGCTCCCAGCTTCGGGGGGCACGCACCGCGCGCGCACCCCGGAGATTTCAACTAAAAAGGCCCTGCCAGCACAGCCGGCAGGGCCTCCATTGTCACTGCTGCTGCACCAGGGCAGCAGCATGCGGTTTTTACACCGTGACCATTGCCTTAGTGGGCACCGTCGACCAGCTTGGAACCGCGCGGCACGCGCACGGCTTCCACCATGGCCTGGATGTGCTCTGGCGGCTCCTTGGTGACCTTGTCCACCAGGAAGGCGACAGCAAAGTTCACCAGCGCACCGATGGCACCGAAGGCTTCGGGCGTGATGCCGAAGAAGGGGTTGGCGCCACCGATCAGACCCAGGTATTCCGTGCCCTTGATGAAGAAAATGCCCTTGTGTGCAAACACATAGAACAGCGTGATGAACAGGCCGGCCAGCATGCCGGCCATGGCACCTTCCTTGTTCATCTTCTTGCTGAAAATACCCATCATGATGGCGGGGAACAGCGTACTTGCGGCAATACCGAAGGCCAGGGCCACGGTACCGGCCGCGAAGCCCGGCGGATTCAGGCCCAGGTAACCGGCCACCACGATGGCCGCAGCCATCGACACCTTGCCCGCCAGCAGCTCGTTCTTTTCACTGATGTTGGGCGCAAAAACACCCTTGATCAGGTCATGCGACACAGCCGACGAGATAGCCATCAGCAGACCGGCTGCCGTCGACAGCGCCGCAGCCAGGCCACCGGCCGCCACCAGCGCGATCACCCAGTTGGGCAGCAGCGCGATTTCGGGGTTGGCCAGCACGATGATGTCGGCGTTCACGGTCAGCTCATTGCCCTTCCAGCCAGCCGCATCGGCCTTGCCCTTGGCAACTTCGTTCTTGGTCTTGTCGTTGTAGTACTGGATGCGGCCATCGCCGTTCTTGTCTTCCCACTTCAGCAGGCCGGTCTTTTCCCAGCGCTTCATCCAGTCAGGACGATCATCGTTCTTGATCGATGCTTCAGCGGCATACAGGTCGCCACCCGACTTGACGGCGGTGTTGACGGTGGCATGCAGGTTCAACTTGGCCATGGCGGCCACGGCGGGTGCCGTGGTGTACAGAATGGCGATGAACACCAGCGCCCAGCCAGCCGAGCTGCGTGCGTCCTTGACCGAAGGCACGGTAAAGAATCTCATGATGACGTGCGGCAGACCGGCAGTGCCGATCATCAGCGACATCGTGTAGACGAACATGTTGAGCGTGCTGCCCGCCGTGGTCGTTGTGTACTTGCCAAAGCCGAGGTCGGTCACCACCGAATCGAGCTTGGCCAGCAGGGTCATGTCGCCGCCACTGTAATTTCCGCCCAGGCCGAGCTGTGGAAGCGGAATACCGGTGAGCTGCAGCGAGATGAACACGGCAGGCACGGTGTAGGCCAGAATCAGCACGATGTACTGCGCCACCTGGGTGTAGGTGATGCCCTTCATGCCGCCGAACACGGCGTAGGCGAACACGATGGCCATACCGACGTAAATGCCGGTATCGGCGGACACGCCCAGGAAGCGCGAGAACGCCACGCCCACACCGGTCATCTGACCAATGATGTAGGTGATCGAAGCAACCAGCAGGCAGATCACGGCGATGGTGCTGGCCGACTTCGAATAGAAGCGGTCACCAATGAACTGGGGCACCGTGAACTTGCCGAACTTGCGCAGGTACGGAGCCAGCAGCATGGCCAGCAGCACGTAGCCGCCGGTCCAGCCCATCAGGAACAAGCCGCCGCCATAGCCCATGTTGGCGATCAGGCCAGCCATGGAGATGAAGGAAGCCGCGCTCATCCAGTCGGCGGCCGTGGCCATGCCGTTGGTGACGGGGTGCACACTGCCGCCGGCTGCGTAAAACTCGCTGGTGGAACCCGCGCGGGCCCACACGGCGATGCCGATGTAGAGCGAAAAGCTCAGACCGACAAAAATATAAATGGTGGTTTGAAGATCCATGATTTCAGCCCTCAGTCTTCATGCACGTCGAACTGACGATCGATGTCGCCCATCTTCTTGGCGTAATAAAAAATCAGCGCAATGAAGATGTAGATGGAGCCCTGGTGAGCAAACCAGAACCCGAGCGGATAACCACCCAGCTTGATATTGTTGAGCACGTCGACAAACAGGATGCCCGCGCCGAACGACACCACAAACCAGACGATCAGAATCTTGGTTAGCAGGCCGAGCGTGGCTTTCCAGTAGGCGTGACTGCTTTTGTCTTCCTTCATGAATTCCCCTCGTGTATGAGTACAGAACACAGCACCTAGGCACTGCCCCCGCGCATTCCGCAGGCAGCGCCATCGGATTGCGTAAGCGACTGTGTGCATCCTTCCTTACAGCGAACTGATGAAAAGGCGCCCATATCGCAACTCAAGGGAAAACACCGATCCGGACGATGGTGCGCATGACACACCCGTCTGAATGCGCCCTAGTGAAAGTCCTAATGGCAGATCCGGGGGATGCGGAAACACTCTGTCACCAGTCCACTCCCCGCTGAAAGATTGCGCCCCACACCCCATGGCAGATGCTCCCTCCAACCTGACCGCCGCCATTTACGCCAAGACCGCCCAGGGCCAGCAGGAAATCCAGTCCCGCTCACTGGGGCTGACCCCACTGGCACGGCGCGTTCTGGTGCTGGTGGATGGCAAGCGCAGCGGCCAGGACCTGAGCACCTTTGTGCCCGGCGGCGACATCACCGCCCAGCTCACCGAACTGCTCGGCCGCGACTGCATTGAAGCGGTGGGCGTGGTGCAGCAAGCCCCCAGCCCGGCGGCCGCCCCGGCGAAGCCGCACGCCCCCGATGAACACGATCTCGCGGGCCTGCCCCCCGCCGAGTCGCGCAGCGCCAAAGAGCTGGAGATGGCGCGCAATTTCATGACCAACACGGTCAACAACATCTTTGGCCACCACAACCGCATCTCGCTGATCGAGGCCATCCACGGCTGCAAAAGCAGTGGCGATTTGCGCCACGTGTATGTGGCCTGGGCCCAGGCGCTGGAAACCAATGCCACCGGCAAGAAGCGCCTGCCCGAACTGCGCGAAAAGCTGTTCGCCGTGCTCTGAATGCCTCCCGCCGCCATGGCGGCGCTGGCCCTAATCCCGCGCGTAGAGATCGACATCGCGCGTCTCGCGCAGCAGCAACGCGCCGACGATGGCCGTGAACCCGGCAATCGCAATGGGGTACCACAAACCGCTGTACATGTTGCCCGTCTGCGCCACGATGGCAAACGCCATGGGCGGCAGCAGCCCGCCAAACCAGCCATTGCCGATGTGGTAGGGCAGGCTCATCGAGGTGTAGCGGATGCGTGTGGGGAACATCTCGGCCAGTGCGGCGGCGATGGGGCCGTACACCATGGTCACCAGGATCATCAGGTACAGCAGGATGCCCACCACCATCGGCATGCGAATGGCCTGCGGGTCGGCATGCTCGGGGTAGCCACCTTCGCGCAGGGCCTGTGACACGGCCTGGCGGAAGGCTGCGTCCTGCCTGCGGGCCTCACCTGGCGCCAGGCCCTGGGGCGTGGGCACGGCAATCTCGGCACCGCCGATGCGCACCACGGCAGGGCTGGAGGCCTGCGGAGGCTCGTTGCTGTAGCTGACCGAATGGGCCGCCAGCACCTGCTTGGCGATATCGCAGGGGCTGGTGAAGCGGGTGGTGCCCGTGGGGTTGAACTGGAAGGAGCACCCGGCCGGGTCGGCCACCACCACCACCTGGTTGCGCGCCTGTGCAGCCGCCAGCGCCGGGTTGGCCGCCTTCGTCAGGGCCTGGAACGCCGGGTAATACGTCAGCGCCGCCAGCGCGCAGCCCAGCAGGATGATGGGTTTGCGCCCCACCCGGTCAGACAGCGTGCCGAACACAATGAAAAATGGCGTGCCGATGAGCAGCGCCGCCGCCAGCATCAATTGCGCCAGGGTGGCATCGACCTTGAGTTGCTGCGTAAGAAAAAACAGCGCATAGAACTGGCCCGTGTACCACACCACGGCCTGCCCTGCCGTCAGGCCGAGCAGCGCCACGATGGCCACCTTGAGGTTCTTCCACTGCCCGAACGACTCGGCCACCGGCGCCCGCGAGGTGCGCCCCCGCGCCTTCATGCGCTGGAACGCGGGGGTTTCCGCCAGGGCCAGCCGAATCCACACTGAAATGCCCAGCAGCACGATGGACACCAGGAAGGGGATGCGCCAGCCCCAGTCGATGAAGTCTTCTTCGCCCAGCAGGAACCGGGCGCCCATGACCACCAGCAGCGCCATGAGCAGCCCCAGCGTGGCGGTGGTCTGAATCCAGGCGGTGTAGGCACCGCGCCGCCCGTGCGGGGCGTGCTCAGCCACATACACGGCCGCGCCACCGTACTCGCCCCCCAGCGCCAGGCCCTGCAGCAGGCGCAGCCCGATCAGCACCACCGGCGCGGCCACGCCGATGCTGGCATAGGTGGGCAGCAGCCCCACGGCGAAGGTGGCCAGGCCCATGACCACCATGGTGATCAGGAAGGTGTATTTGCGCCCGATCAGGTCACCCAGCCGACCAAACAGCAGGGCACCAAAAGGCCGCACGATGAAACCCGCTGCAAATGCCAGCAGCGCGAACAGAAAGGCCGAGCCCGGGTCCAGCGCGCTGAAGAACTGCCTTGCAATGATGGCGGCCAGGGCACCGTACAGGTAGAAGTCGTACCACTCGAACACCGTGCCCAGCGATGACGCAAGGATGACCCGGGTCTCCTCGGGTGTCATCGGATCGGGCTCCCGATGCGTACTTGCCATGGAACGTCTCCTGCGGTTGTAGCCCCGGCTCTCGATGGGGCGCACCTTCGGTGCTGTAAGGGCCTCCGTGGTGCCTGTGCGGTCATTCCCGGCCTTGACGGGCCCAGCGGACGGGGGAACGGCGGGCAAGTAAAAATATTTTCAGTCCGCACTATCCGGTGCGTGGCTAACGCGTCTCTTACGGGCACCTTGCAGAACTTGACAGCAAACTTCCGTCCGGCTTACAGGCTTGGTAGAAACCCGTGGAGATTTTTTCTCCATGCGGGAAAAGGGCCCATGACAGGCCCTGGCGCCGCCGCCGCGCAAGACGTTCAGCGGCGCCCTGACAGGCCCTGAATCCGCCGCCCGCGACGCTTTCGTAAGCCATCGGTCAGAGCCCCCTCACAGAATCCGCCGCCCAGCCAGGTACGCCCGACGGGCTACCTGGCTGCTGCATTTTTCCGCTCCTGAAAGTCCACCATGAACGACCCTGTGGTCACCAAAATCCAAAGCCACCCGAAGTACCTGGAACTGCGCACCAAGCGCAACCGCCTGGGCATCTTCCTGACCGTACTGATGCTGCTGGCGTACTACGGCTACATCGCACTGATTGCCTTCGACAAGCAGTTTCTGGCACAGCCCATCGGCGTCGGCGTGACCTCGCTGGGCATTCCGATCGGCATGGGCGTGATCGCCTTCACCATCGTGATCACCGGTATCTATGTGCGCCGTGCCAATGGCGAGTTCGACGCCCTGACCAAAGAGATCCTGAAAGACGCATCGCAATGAACGCCATGGAAAAACACGGGAGCCGCATGCTGGTGCTCCTCGCACTGCTGGCCGCGGGCAGTGCCCACGCCGCAGGGGCAGACGTTGGCCAGGCGGCCAAGCAGGCCACCAACTGGACGGCCATCATGATGTTCGGCGCCTTTGTGGCCGGCACGCTGTGGATCACCAAATGGGCCGCAGC
Source organism: Comamonadaceae bacterium (assembly GCA_003484805.1). Taxonomy (GTDB): domain Bacteria; phylum Pseudomonadota; class Gammaproteobacteria; order Burkholderiales; family Burkholderiaceae_C; genus Simplicispira. The sequence continues at coordinate 10,716 of DMZZ01000213.1, forward strand.
CAAGACCAAATCGGCCTCCGATTTCTACACCGCTGGCGGCGGCATCACCGGCTTCCAGAATGGTCTGGCGATTGCGGGCGACTACATGTCGGCGGCGTCCTTCCTGGGCATTTCGGCGGCCGTGATGGCCACCGGCTACGACGGTCTGATCTATTCCATCGGCTTCCTCGTGGGCTGGCCCATCATTACCTTCCTGATGGCCGAGCGCCTGCGCAACCTGGGCAAGTTCACTTTTGCCGACGTGGCCGGCTACCGCTTCCAGCAGACCCCCATCCGTGCGTTTGCGGCTTCGGGCACGCTGGTGGTCGTGGCGTTCTATCTGATCGCGCAGATGGTCGGCGCCGGTCAGCTCATCAAACTGCTGTTCGGCCTGGAGTACTGGATGGCCGTGGTCATCGTCGGCGCGCTGATGATGGTGTACGTGCTGTTTGGCGGCATGACTGCCACCACCTGGGTGCAGATCATCAAGGCCGTGATGCTGCTGGCGGGGGTGAGCTTCATGGCCGTCATGGTGCTGGCGCAATACGGCTTCAGCCCCGAGGCGCTGTTCGCCAAGGGCGTCGAAGTGCGCACGCAAATCGCCGCCAACACCGGCATGTCGGCCGAGGATGCCGCCCAAAAGGGCCTGTCCATCATGGGCCCCGGTGGCTTCATCAAGGACCCGGTCTCGGCCATTTCGTTCGGCATGGCGCTGATGTTCGGCACCGCCGGCCTGCCGCACATCCTGATGCGCTTCTTCACCGTGCCCGATGCCAAGGAAGCCCGCAAGTCGGTGCTCTGGGCCACCACCTGGATCGGCTACTTCTACATCCTGATCTTCATCATCGGCTTCGGCGCCATCACCCTGGTGCTGACCAACCCCGAATTCGCCGACACCGTCAAAGGCATCATCCACGGCGGCGCGGGCACGGC
>DMZZ01000245.1:0-155 GCA_003484805.1 Comamonadaceae bacterium
GCGTCAAAGTCGCGCGCCACCAGGCGCAGCTCGCGGTGGGCCCAGGCGTCCTGGAGCGGTACGGCGGCCAGGCGGCCCACGCCGTGCATCAGCGCAAAGGCGCGGTCGGGCAGCAGGCCCACGCCCAGGCCGTTGTCGATCATGCGGCACATGGC
>DMZZ01000245.1:183-2681 GCA_003484805.1 Comamonadaceae bacterium
CGCATGGCCAGGCTGATGCTGCTGTTGGCGTGCAGGCCGACGATGTCCCAGTCCAGCACTTCTTCAAAATAGATAGCTGCTCTCGCAGACAGGTCATGCCCTGCGGGCACAATAAGCATCAAATTGTCGGAGCGGTACGGGCGGCTTTGCAGGGCGCTGGCGCCGCTGCCGCCGGTGTTGCAGATGCCCAGATCGGCCGCGCCCTCCTGCACGGCATGCAGCACGTCGGGGCTCAGGTGCTCCTGCAGGTCGATCTTGACCTGGCTGTGCGCACGCGCAAAGGCGCCCAGATCTTCCGGCAGAAACTGGACGATGGCCGAGATGTTGGCGTGCATGCGCACATGGCCGCGCACACCGTCGGCATATTCGCTCAGTTCGCCCTGCATGCGCTCCAGCCCGAACAGCACGGTGCGCGCGTGGTGCAGCAAGCTCTCGCCTGCGGGGGTGAGTGTCACGCCCCGGCTGTGGCGGTAGAGCAGGGCGGTGTCCACGGCCGTTTCCAGATCGGACAGGCGCTTGCTGACGGCCGAGGCGGCGATGAATTCCCGCTCGGCCGCGCGGCCGATGCTGCCGAGCTCGCACACCGCCACAAAGAGTTGCAGCGAAGTGAGGTCAATNNCGGCGCGCAAAGCTGCGCTCTGAGCTTTTCATGGGGTTGATGAATTCTCTTTTGGAGAATTCTCTGTATTTTCTCAGAGCAAATAAGCCATAGGCATCGTGAAGCGCGATGGCTTTCTTGCCCGGATGCGCTTTCAGGCTGCGCAGGTGCTGCCGTGGTCCGGCACCGAGGCGTTCCAGCGCAGCTCGTGTGCGATGCGCTGGCGCAGGATGTCGGCAGCCTCCATCTCGCCATGCACCACGTAGACCTGCTCGGGCGCGTGCTCCATGCTGCGCAGCCAGGCCAGGGTCTGGTTGGCGTCGGCATGGGCCGAGGCGGAGGTGAGCTGTACGACTTCGGCGCGCATCTCGATGTCCTGTCCGTGGATACGGATGTTTTTTTCACCGCTGGCGATGCGCGCGCCGCGCGTTCCCGGTGCCTGGTGCCCGGTGATGATGACCATGTTGCGGTGGTTGCCCGCATGCAGTGCCAGGTGGTGCAGCACGCGCCCCCCGGTGGCCATGCCACTGGCCGACAGNNACCTCGCGGGCGTCCAGCCGGTGCTCGCTGGGGTAGTGCTCGAACAATCCGGTGGTGCTCACCGCCATCGGGCTGTCGAGAAAAACCGGCAGTTGTACCGGGATGACGCCTTGCACCTTCAGCAGCTGGATGGCGTGCAGCACCGCCTGCGCCCGTCCTACGGCGAACACCGGCACCACGGCGACGCCGCCGCGCTTGGCCAGACGCTGCAGGGCAGGGCCCAGTTCCTGCAGGATGTCCTCCTGCGGGTGCTGGCGGTCGCCGTAGGTGGCTTCGATCAGCACGGTGTCGGCACTTGGCGGTGCTTCGGGTGGTCCCATCAGCAGGTCGTCGGTGCGGCCCAGGTCGCCCGAGAACAGGATGCGCCGCCCACCCACCTCCAGCAGCACGCTGGCGGCGCCCAGGATATGGCCCGCCGGGGTGAAGCTCACGCGCCAGCCCGGAATCGGCTCAAAGGTTTTGTGGAAGTTGTGCGTGCGGAACTGCTTCAGGCAGTGCTGGGCATCGAGCCGGGTGTAGAGCGGCAGCGCCGGGGCATGCTGCGAGAGCTGGTGGCGGTTGAGGAAGGCGGCGTCTTCTTCCTGCAGGTACCCGCTGTCGGGCAGCAGGATGGCGCACAGGTCGCGCGTGCCCGGGGTGCAGTGCACGGCCTTGGTGTAGCCATCGCGTGCAAGCAGGGGCAGGTAGCCGCTGTGGTCCAGGTGTGCGTGGGTCAGCACCACGGCGTCGATCTGGTGGGGCGTGACCGGCAGGGGCTGCCAGTTGCGCAGGCGCAGCAGCTTGTAGCCCTGGAACAGGCCACAGTCCACCAGCAGGCAGTGCCCTTTGTGGCGGACGAGGTACTTGGATCCGGTGACGGTGCCGGCGCCGCCGAGGAAGGTGATGTTGACGGTCATGGTGCTGCGTCCTCCTGGTGCTTGGCTCCATCGTACCCCCGGCAAGGGGTTTCACCGGCATGAAAAAACCGCCTGGGCAGCCAGTGCGCAGGCGGTTTTCTTGGGGGGGCGATCAGCTGAAGAAGTTCTTCAGCCGGTCGGTCCAGCTCTCGCCGCTGGGCGAGTGGCGGGCGCCGCCTTTTTTCAGCGACTCTTCCAGCTCGCGAAGGAGCTTGCGCTGGTGCTCGGTGAGCTTGACCGGGGTTTCCACGGCGATGTGGCAATACAGATCACCCGGGTAACTGGACCGCACACCCTTGATGCCCTTGCCACGCAAGCGGAACTGCTTGCCGGCCTGGGTGCCCTCGGGAATGTCGATGGCCGCCTTGCCCGCGAGCGTCGGCACTTCGATCTCGCCGCCCAAAGCGGCCGTGATGAAGCTCACTGGCACCTGGCAGTGAAGGTCGTCGCCGTCGCGCTCGAAA
>DMZZ01000246.1:0-1849 GCA_003484805.1 Comamonadaceae bacterium
TCTACATCATCGGCACCGTGGCGGGACCCCACCCCTACCCGATGATGGTGCGCGACTTCCAGAGCGTGATCGGCACCGAGTGCCTCACACAGATGCCCCCCATGCTGGCCGAGCAGAAAATTGCTGCAGAGCAGCCCGACGTCGTGCTCGCCTGCGTGGGCGGCGGCAGCAATGCCATGGGCATCTTCTACCCCTACATTCCGTTCGAGAAGACGCGCCTGATCGGTGTCGAGGCCGCTGGTGAAGGCCTCGACAGCGGAAAGCACTCGGCCAGCCTGCAGCGCGGCAGCAGCGGCGTGCTGCACGGCAACCGCACCTTCATCCTGCAGGACGAGAACGGCCAGATCACCGAGACGCACAGCATCAGCGCCGGCCTGGACTACCCCGGCGTCGGCCCCGAACACGCCTGGCTGCAGGAAATCCAACGCGCGCAGTACGTCGGCATCACCGACAGCGAAGCGCTCGACGCCTTCCACTACCTGTGCCGCACCGAAGGCATCATCCCCGCACTAGAATCGAGCCACGCGTTCGCCTACGCCATGAAGCTGGCCAAGGAAATGCGCCCCGACCAATCCATCCTGGTCAACCTCTCGGGCCGGGGCGACAAGGACATCGGCACCGTGGCCGACCTTTCGGGCGAAGATTTCTACGACCGCCCCTCCATGCGCGGCCATGCCGTGAAGGGAGGGCCCGCAGCATGAACACGCAACCCCACCGCATCGCCGCCACCTTCGCCGCCTTGCAGGCCAAGGGCCGCAAGGCACTGATACCGTACGTCACGGCGGGCTTCCCGTTCGCTGACATCACGCCCGCGCTCATGCACGGCATGGTCGANNTGGGCGTGCCCTTCTCCGACCCCATGGCCGACGGCCCCGTCATCCAGAAGGCTGGCGAGAAGGCTCTGGCGCTGGGCACCGGCCTCAGGCAGGTGCTTGGCCATGTGCGCGAATTTCGCGGCCGCAACAAGGACACCCCCGTCGTTCTGATGGGCTACGCCAACCCGGTGGAGCGCTACGACCAGATCCACGGCCAGGATGCCTTCGTGCGTGACGCCGCCGAGGCGGGGGTCGATGGCGTGCTCATCGTGGACTACCCGCCCGAGGAATGCGCCGATTTCGCCGCCAAGCTGCGCGCGCACGGCATGGACCTGATCTTCCTGCTGGCCCCCACCAGCACGGAAGAACGCATGCAGGAAGTGGCCCGCGTGGCCAGCGGCTACGTGTACTACGTCTCGCTCAAGGGTGTGACGGGGTCGGGCGCGCTTGACACCGCCGCCGTCGAAGCCATGCTGCCGCGCATCCGCCAGCATGTGCACATCCCTGTCGGCGTGGGCTTCGGCATCCGCGACGCGGCCACGGCCCAGGCCATCGGCCAGGTGGCCGACGCTGTGGTCATCGGCAGCCGCATCATCCAGCTGCTCGATGACCAGCCCCACGAGAAGATCGTGCCCCTGGCCATCGACTTTCTGCGCGGGATTCGCAAGGCGCTCGACGCATAATATGGGGTCAACCCCCTGAGCGGCTTCGCCGCTTTCCCCTTCGCTCGCGCTTCGCGCGGGAAGGGGGACGCCGCCAGTGCGGCGGGGCGGACCTTGCACGGCGGCCCTCGCCTGGGGCGCGTCAGTTTCAAAGGCCGCGACGCTGCTGGCCCATTCATACAGAGGAATACGCATGTCCTGGCTTGAAAAACTCCTGCCCTCCAAGATCCAGCAAACCGACCCCACGGTGCGCCGCCAGATGCCCGAGGGCCTGTGGGTCAAGTGCCCGAGTTGTGAGACGGTGCTCTACAAGGCCGACCTGGAGCAGAACCAGAACGTCTGCCCGCACTGCAGCCACCACCACCGCATTGG
>DMZZ01000246.1:1858-18854 GCA_003484805.1 Comamonadaceae bacterium
GCAAGTACCCCGAGCGCCTGAAGGAAGCCCTGGAAAGCACCGGCGAGACCGACGCGCTCATCGTCATGGGCGGCGCCGTCAAGAGCATCAACGTGGTGGCGGCCTGCTTCGAGTTCGACTTCATGGGCGGCTCCATGGGCAGCGTGGTCGGCGAGCGCTTCGTGCGCGGCGTCGAAACGGCCATCGAGCAGAAGGTGCCCTTCATCTGCTTCACCGCCACCGGCGGCGCGCGCATGCAGGAAGGCCTGCTCTCGCTCATGCAGATGGCCAAGACCAACGCGGCGCTTACCCGCCTGGCCAAGAAGGGCCTGCCCTACATCAGCGTGCTGACCGACCCGACCATGGGCGGCGTGAGCGCGGGCTTCGCCTTCGTGGGCGACATCGTCATTGCCGAGCCCAAGGCGCTGATCGGCTTCGCCGGCCCACGCGTGATCGAATCCACCGTGCGCGTGACCCTGCCCGAGGGCTTTCAGCGCGCCGAGTTCCTGATACAGAAGGGTGCTGTGGACCTGATCTGCGACCGCCGCGAACTGCGCACCACCGTGGCCAGCAGCCTGGCCATGCTGCAGCGCCTGCCGGCCGACGCCGTGATGTAAAGCACCGGTGCTGGCCGCTACCGGCCAACACCGAACGCTATTAATTCAATAGCTTATAACGCTGACCAAAAAAGGGGCGGATTCAAGTCCAAGTGCAACACAGTAGTGCCCCAACGTTCTCACATCAGGACTTCGTAAGTTAATGATTTGTTTGCCGAATTTGCAATTTGAGTCTGGTCTCGATTTGAACGTCGAACGTCAGACTTATGGCCTTTTGCGCATTTGCGCCAAGGGCCTGCATGCATCAAGGCAAGCCACCACCACTCACCTCGCGCGCCCCCAGCCGACCTGAACAAATCCAGTTGCCCGAGCAATTGCAACGCCGAGCTGATGGCCGACAAGGTGCGGTTCATCGAGACGCGGGGCAAGCTGCCAAAGCCCGCACCCGCCGTGAGCTAAAATTCGCGCCTTCCCTCCCGGAGACTTGGGTGAGCGGTTTAAACCAGCAGTCTTGAAAACTGCCGACGGGCAACCGTCCGTGAGTTCGAATCTCACAGTCTCCGCCAGTACACATCGGCATAGGGGGCCGCCGTTATCGGCTGTGCCCCTGCCACACCACCCGGCATCCGGCATCCGGCATCCGGCACGGTTCGAGAGCTTGAGATCAGGACAGGCGCGGTTCTCTCAGCCTGTCGAAGTACGCAGTGGTGAGCACTGTTTTGAGTAACCGGTCACTGTTGCGCCACCAGCGGCGGCTGCTTGCCACCACCTGCCTGGCCACGTTTTCCTTCGCTCCCAGCGCTTTGAGTTCCCGATAGATCGTCCTGGGCCTTTTCCAGTGCTTGAGCTGTATGGCCCTCAGGCGATAGCGTAGCCACTCGCCCAGCGCTCGCCAGATTTTGGGCGTTTGCGCCATCCCGAAGTACGCCTTTCCATGCTGTCTGCAGGTTCTGTCTCGTCAGCGCCGCTTCCAGCAGACCGCATGTGCCTGCCATCGGCTTTGCCGACCCTGTGGCCGGGAGTTCATGCAACGTACCTCCGGTTTCGTCACTGACAGTGTCTGGCCCGGCTTCACCGTGCCGCCGTCCTGCCCGCCCGGGTTGCCCCGGCTTCTGACGCATGACCTTGCAGCTTTGCATGTCTTCGGTCACTCACTCTCGTTCGATGAGCAACGCCCGCCGCATGGCGCCCCAAGCGCGGTGTTGGCAGCGCCTTCACCTACAAGGCGCAGCATCATCGAAGCCATCGCACCTTGACTTCATGCGTCTTGGCAAAGACGACAAATCGGTCAACTGCCGTTTCTTGGCTCCAGGGGCTACATCCCCAATCAGGCCTGAACAACCCTTGCATTTTTTGCCACGCCACATGTAACAGACCGGGAACATGATGGTGAGGTCGTCGTACATCTGCCAGTGCCCCCGGCAACTGATCAGTCAGCGCCTTTTTTTGAGGGTAAATCCCGATGATCCAACAGCGCATCTGCGGGAAACTTAATTAGTTGAATTTTTCAATTGCTTTATTTTTCAATCAAAATGCGCCGTCCTCTCAAGCTCAAAACAGACTATCTCAACCTACTGCTTGACCTTGCCGCGCAGCGTACGCGCGAGCGTGGCGATCGTGCCTACGAGCGGGTGCTGGGAATGCCACTGCGTGATGTGCGCCTGCTGCGCATGATCGGAGCGCAGCCGGGAATCGCGATGGGAGCTCTGTCCGATGGATCGGGGCTGGAAAAAACCCTGGCGTCCAAGGTAGTGGGCTCACTCGCCAAACGAGGCCTGCTGGAGCGACAGATAGGACAGAAAGACGCACGCAACGTTCACCTGGTGCTGACCGACAAAGGCGTCGATGTTGTCAAGCGTGCGGAGCCTCTCGGAAAAAAGCTGGAAGCCGGCTTCTCGTTGCTGCTCGGCAAAAACGAGCTCGATGAACTGCGCAACTCACTCCAGAAAGTTCTGGACGCCGAACTGGCCACACGCGAACAGTTTGAAGTCTGGCTTCAAAAGATCGCCGATCCGGCGGCAGATTGATTTTTCTCCACCCACCACGAAAGTCCACAACTATGTCAACGACTACTGCCCTGCGTCGCTCGGCTACCGCAGCGTTCGGCGCCCTCGCCATCGCGTTCAGCGCAACGATGCACGCCGAGACGGTTCTGCGCACCGTCCCTTCATCAGACCTGAAAGTGCTGGATCCGATCTGGACCACAGCGATCATCACGCGCAATCATGGCTACATGATCTACGACACGCTCTTCGGCACAGATAACAAGGGCGTTGTCCGGCCACAGATGGTCGACAAGTTCAGCGCAAACAAAGACAACACCCTATGGAGTTTCACGCTGCGGCCCGGCTTGAAGTTCTCGGACGGCACCCCGGTCACCTCCGAGGACGTGATTGCATCACTCAATCGCTGGGGCAAACGCGATGTACTGGGCCAGAAGATGTACGCTGCAATGGAGAGCATCTCGGAACAGGGGCCGAATGGCTTTCAAATCAAGTTCCGGCAGCCCTTCGGACTGGTTCTGGACGCCCTGGGCAAGTCCGGCCCGCTGGTTCCCTTCATCATGCCCAAACGGATCGCCAGTACCCCCGCCGACAAGCAGATTGATGACATGACCGGTTCCGGCCCCTTCACACTGGCCATGAAAGATTTCAGGCCCGGCGACAGGGTCGTGTATCGCAAGAACCCCGCCTACCTACCGCGCAAGGAGCCCGCATCCGGCCTGGCTGGCGGGAAAGTGGTGAAGGTGGACAGTGTGGAATGGGTGCTCCTGCGTGACCCCCAGACCCAGGCCAACGCGCTACTCAACGGTGAAGTCGATCTGCTGGAGGTGGTTCCCTCGTCACGTTATCCGGAGCTCAGAACCAGTCCGAAGGTCGAGTTACTAGACATCGTTCCTGCTGGAACCTACACCGCCATCTACAACCACAAGGTGCCCCCCTTCAATAACCCCAAGGTGGTTCGGGCTGCCCTGCTGGCGATCAACCAGGAAGCGATGCTCAGAGCCCAGGTGACGTACCGGGATTTCTACAAGCCCTGCGCCTCGATCTTTCTGTGCGGCAGTCCCTATGCCTCTGCAGCGTCCGGATTCTTCACGGGCAAGCCCCAACTAGAAGAGGCACGGAGGTTGCTCAAGGAGGCTGGATACGACGGAAAGCCGGTGGTCGTGATGGTGCCCAGCGACGTGATCTCGCTGAACCGCCTGCCCGTCGTCTATGCGGAGTTGCTTAAGCAGGCCGGCTTCAATGTCGACGCCCAGACCATGGACTGGGCGTCGCTGATCACCCGCAGAACCCGAAAAGACCTGCCTGAAAACGGTGGCTGGAACGTCTTCATTACCTACTGGGGCGGCACAGACGCCAGCAATCCGGTCACCTACACCCCGCTGACGGGCAACGGCGACAGCGGCTACTTTGGCTGGCCGAGCAATCCCGAGATCGAGTCGCTCAAGATCCAGTTCATCGAGAGCGCGGACGTCAAGCAGCGCAAAGAGATCGCAGCTCAGATCGAGCGACTCGCCTTCGAGACAGGGGTGATCGGACCGGTTGGCGAAGTGAAGGGGCCAGTGGTTGTACGGCGTGGAAGCGTGAGCGGGCTGCTGCCTGCGCCCACCGTCGTTTACTGGAACATCGAGAAGAAATAACCCGGCCATCAAGAGGGCAGCATGCTGAGATTTCTGATCAATCGGCTGATATCCACCCTGCCTGTGCTCGGGGTTGTCGCCATCATCGTGTTTGCGATGCTGCGCATAGCCCCGGGTGACCCGGTCGCGGTGATTGCCGGTGAAGGCGCCAGTGCACAAGACATGGCACTGATGCGCGAAGCCCTGGGGCTGGATCGTCCACTTCCGGTGCAGTTCATGGCCTGGCTGGGCCAGATCGCTTCAGGCGACCTCGGATATTCCTTCTTCTACAAAATGAAGGTTACCGATCTGATAGCACAGCGACTCGAACCCACCCTGTCCGTCGCAGCTGTCACCCTCGTCCTGACGGTGCTGGTTTCGGTGCCGCTGGGCATGCTGGCATCCTGGCGTCGCGGCAGCACCCTTGACAGGGCAATCATGACCTTGTCCGTCTCAGGACTCTCCATCCCCGTCTTTGTCGCCGGTTACGTGCTGATCTGGGTCTTTGCGATGCAGTTGGGCTGGTTTCCTTCGCAAGGGTATGGCAGCTTCAGCCAGGGCATTGCCCCCTGGCTACGCCACCTAGCTCTGCCGTGCATCACGCTGGCCATCCTTTACTGTGCCTTGATCGCGCGCACCACCCGTGCTGCCGTATCTGAAGCCTTGACCGAAGACTATATCCGGACAGCACGCGCCAAAGGCATCTCGGAGATGCGGCTGATGTTCCGGCACGCGCTTGCCAATGCAGCGGTGCCCATTGTCACCGTCATCGGGCTGAGTCTTGCGGGCCTGATTGGCGGCGTGGTCGTAACAGAGACCATCTATGCCATTCCCGGCCTTGGACAGCTCACCGTAGATGCGGTTCTCTCCCGAGACTACCCCCTGATACAGGGCATCACGTTGTTTTTCTCCCTGCTTTACGTGGCGGTCAACCTGCTGGTGGACCTGAGCTATCTGGCACTGGATCCGCGCATCCGTTACTGAATCGGTCGATTTCGACCTCAAGGCCTGCGATCATGTCTACCAACATACCTCTCCCCAATTGCGCCCCCCTGCAGCGCTGGCGCCTGTCTGTCCAGCCCGGCATCCTTTTCGGTGGCCTGCTGCTGCTCTCGATCATTGTGATGGCCACCGCTGCACCCTGGCTGTATACCATCGATCCGAATGCGATGGACCCCGTCAACTCGCACCTTGCGCCCGGAGCCCGGGCAGAGTTCGTCACCCTGGCTGGCGACAGCTTCCAGCGGTTTTTCCCCCTGGGCACCGACGCCATGGGGCGGGATCTCTGGAGCCGAACCGCCTACGGCGCCCGCGTATCACTGGGCGTGGGCCTCACCGTGGCGCTGGGGTCCATGGCACTGGGTTTGCTGGTTGGTCTGGTGGCCGGCTACTTCCGGCGACTGGACGGGCCCGTCATGCGCGTCATGGACGGGGTGATGGCCATCCCAGGCATCCTGTTTGCAATCGCCCTGGTGGCGGTGTGGCGCCCCAGCCTTTTCACGGTGGCCATGGCCATCATTATTCCAGAGACACCCCGTGTGGCCAGGGTTGTTCGCTCTGTGGTGCTCTCCGTGCGCGAGGAACCCTACGTGGAAGCTGCACGCGCGCTGGACACACCCACGTTGCGACTCATTGGCAGGCACATCCTACCCAACACACTGGCGCCCCTGATCGTGCAAGGCACCTTCATCTGCGCATCGGCCATGCTAATCGAAGCCGCTATGTCTTTTCTGGGGGTCGGGCTACCTCCCGATGTGCCCACGTGGGGCAACATCATGGCTGAAGGCAGGGCGCACTTCACATCCCACCCGTCAACCGTTCTGCTTCCCGGCGCCTTTCTTGCCGTCACGGTACTCACCGTGAACGTGCTGGGCGACGCCATGCGGGATGCGGTAGACCCAAAATTTCGTCAGAGAAAAGGGTGAACCATGCAGGAGTCCATCGTAGTCAAACCACCCGAAGCCGATTCAGTGTGCCTGAGCGTGCGCAATCTGTGCATCACTTTACCCGTCGGCTCAGATCGCACCTATGCCGTGGACACCATTTCGTTTGATGTGGCACCCGGGAAAGTGGTGTGCCTCATTGGCGAATCCGGATCGGGAAAATCCGTGATCGCACAAGCGGTGATGGGCCTGCTCCCGGATTCACTGCGGCATGCCGACGGATCCGTACTACTACAGGGAGAAGATGTGTGCCAGGCATCGCCCGCACGGTTGCGGGAATTGCGCGGCACCCGTATGGCCATGGTGTTCCAGGAACCTATGACTGCGCTCAATCCCGTGATGCGATGTGGCGACCAGGTGAGCGAGATGCTTCTACAGCACACCCGGCTCAGCACGCAAGAACGACGCAAGCAAGTGCTGGACATGTTCACAAAAGTGCATCTGCCCGATCCACAGAGAATGTACGACGCCTATCCGCACGAACTATCGGGAGGCCAGCGCCAACGCATCGTGATCGCCATCGCATTGATACTGCGCCCTGCGCTGCTCATCTGCGACGAACCGACCACAGCACTGGATGTAACCACGCAGGCCGAGATCCTTCGTCTCATCCGGGAGCTGCAACAGGAAACCGGCACCGGAGTGCTGTTTATCACCCACGACTTTGGCGTGGTTGCAGACATTGCGGACGATGTAGTAGTGCTACAGCTTGGCAGCCAGGTTGAAAGCGGCAGCAAGAATCAGGTGCTCGGCAATCCGCAGCATTCGTACACGCAAATGCTGTTACGCGCCGTACCGACGCTGGAACCAACACGCCCACCGCTGCCCACAAGCAGCAAGGCCGTAATGGATGCCCGAGACATCGCCAAAGACTACCGGACAGGCTCCTGGCCAAAACGCCGGGTCGTTTCGGCGGCCCGCCAGATTTCACTGCGTCTGCATGAAGGCGAGACGATCGGCATCGTGGGCGAGTCGGGGTCTGGAAAGACTACTGTGGCCCGTTGCATAGCCGGGTTGATTGAACCCACGGAAGGCACCATCACCTTGCTCGGACAGGAGCACCACACGACCGACAAAGCGCGGCTGTCTGCGTTTCGCCGGTCCGTTCAAGTTATTTTTCAAGACCCGAACCGTTCCCTCAACCCACGCCGAACCGTGGGGCAGTCCATCATCGAAGGGCCGGTCAACTTCGGGGTGGCACCGCGCAAGGCTTGGCAGCGGGCCGAGGAACTCATGGATCTGGTCAGACTTCGCCCCGATGCGCTACATCGGTACCCGAGCGAATTCTCCGGCGGGCAACGCCAGCGCCTGTGCATTGCACGCGCCTTGGCCTGCGAGCCCAAAGTACTGATTGCAGATGAAGCGGTTTCGGCGCTCGATGTCTCGGTGCAGGACCAGATTCTCAAGCTGCTCCAGGAAATTCAGGAGCGACTCTCTCTGGGGATACTCTTCATCACCCACGACCTGCGCGTGGCCAGCAACATTTGCGACCAGCTGATCGTGATGCACAAAGGACGCATCATTGAACGAGGGCTTGCGCACGACGTGCTGCTGAACCCTCAACAAGACTACACACGCAGTCTGCTGGCTGCTGCACCAGGACAACATTGGACATTTCACCCATGACCCAACCACTGTACGAATGGACGGCGAAGCAGCTGCTTGCCGCATATAAAAATGGCACCCTCAGCCCGGTCGAAGCGACCAGATCGGTGCTGGACCGGATCACGGAGTGTGAGCCACATGTTCACGCTACATGGCTGTCTGACGCAAACGATGCCCTTGCGCAGGCCATTGCGTCGGAAAGGCGCTGGACACGGGGTCAGCCAGCCGGACCGCTGGACGGGGTTCCGGTCACACTCAAGGAGAACATCGCCACGAGGGGCGCACCGGTCCCCCTGGGCAGTGCCGCCACACCGTTGATTCCTGCTGCAGCCGACGCCCCCGCAGCAGCCAGGTTGCGAGAGTCGGGAGCCGTGATGGTGGCAAAGACAACCATGCCTGACTTTGGCCTGCTGGGTGCTGCAGCGTCAAGCTTCCACCCGCTGTCACGCAACCCGTGGGACACCCGGCTTAACACCGGCGGCTCGAGTTCGGGCGCCGGAGCCGCGGCTGCTGCCGGGTACGGTCCCTTGCACCTGGGAACCGACATTGGGGGCTCTGTCAGGATTCCAGCGAGTTTTTGCGGCGTATTCGGATTCAAGCCCAGCCAGGGACGGGTTCCGACCGTTCCTCCGGCCGCAGCCCGTGTGATCGGACCACTGACCCGGACGGTCGACGATGCGGCACGGCTCATGAGCGTCGTATCAAGCCCTGACCACCGTGACTACACCAGCCTGCCCCCACAAAACATCTCCTGGCTAAACCTGGAAAGGTCCGTTAAAGGCTTGCGCATCGGCCTCTGGCTGGAACCCGCAGCCGACTGGCAGGTGGACTCGCAGATCAGGCAAGCCATCCAGGAGGCCGCCCGCGTGTTCGAAAGGGCGGGCGCCCTGGTGGAGCCCGTGAATGACTGGACCACGGCTGACATGTACCTTGGCATCGCCCACTTTTTCTCCATGCGCTGCCGCATCGAACTGCAGGACATGCCCCCGGAGCGCGCAGCGCTGGCGGCAGGCTATGTTCGTGATGCGGCGGCGTTTGCCGGCTCCCTGAGCGCTGACGATGTCTTTCGCTCCTTCGCCAGCATGCAGGCCATGCAGGCGGCAACGGTGCACGCTACGCAGCCCTACGACTACCTGCTGGCCCCCACCAGTCCGGTGCTGCCATTTGCTGCGGAGGCAATCAACAGCGGCAGCGAAGCACCCGTGAAAGACGCGCACTTCACCATCGTGTTCAACCAATCCGGGCAACCGGCTGCATCCATCCCCTGTGGGTACTCTGCCGACGGCATGCCCATCGGGCTGCAAATTGCCGGGCGCAGGCACGACGACCTGGGGGTACTTCAGATGGCGCGATTCTATGAATCCGAGAGCTCATCGCTGCGTCTGTCGCCAGCCCGGAAGCCCCCGCTGGTAGCCAATCCGGCCGGGTTCTGAGCTTGTGCGCATACACCCTGGATCACAAGGCTGTTGGTGCCAATTCAACCTATAGACCCGGCCAGTAGTGTCCGGTTTATTTGCTCTGAACCAGCCGCAAAGCCAGTACTGATGCGGATTTTGAAGGTTTCATGGGTGTCCACGATTTGAATTTGAAATCACGCATTTGCGATCCTTTCGGGTTTGAACGACCTGGAGTGACGCATGAACGTGGGCAAGACGCTGTTTGCGCAAGTGATGGAGTTCGTGCCATGGAAGACCTTCGGCCGCATCATCGAGCGCCACCGTGGCGATGCTGGCGTGCGGACCTTGGCTTGTGCCGATCTGTTTCGCGTCATGGCCTTTGCACAATTGACGTGGCGCGAGTCGCTGCGCGATATCGAGGTCTGCCTGGCAGCCAATCGCGGCAAGCTGTTTCACATGGGGCTGGAGAACGTGCCGGCGCGCTCGACGCTGTCGGATGCCTTGAACCAGCGCGACTGGCGTATCTACCACGCGCTGGCGATGCGTCTGATCACGCGAGCCAGGGCGCTGTACGCCAAGGAGCGGCTGGACATCGATATGGACGCAACCGTCTACGCTCTGGACGCCACGACCATCGACCTGTGCCTGTCGCTGTTCGAATGGGCCCCTTTTCGCAGCACCAAGGCAGCCGTCAAGATGCACACGCTGCTCGATTTGCGCGGCGCCATTCCTGCGTTCATCCACATCTCCGACGGCAAGATGCACGACGTGAACGTGCTCGATATCCTGCCGATCGAGGCCGGTGCATTCTACGTCATGGATCGCGGCTACCTGGATTTCCAGCGACTGCCAGCCTGAGCGGAGTGTCAATTGCTGATGCAGCAAGGGGCAGTGCGTTGGCCACCTCCGGGTACAGGCGCAGCAGCACATTGCGCAACAGGTCCTGCACCAGCGCCGTGCATTCGGCGTGAACCCCTGGCGCAGAAGGCGCCGCTGCGGCGTTGGCCCACAGGCGTGCCAGCCGCTCGCCATCGCTGCCCAGCACGGCATCCACGGCCGCAGCCCAGGCCTGCGGCGACTCCTTGCGCTGCCATGGGCCCTGTCCCCGGCCAAAGTGGGCAATCGACAGGTAGAGCATGGCGGCTTTGGCCAGCGCTTCGGTGAGCGAATCCGCGCTCCAGCGCACCACCTTCTTGTCTTTGTGGGTGTAGACGTTGTAGCCCTGTGCCAGAGCGGCAGCGCCCACAGCGCCCATGACGCCGCCAATCAGCGCCCCTGTGCCCAGCGACAGCCCGCCGGTCATCAGGTCGGCGCCCAGGCCCGCCAGGATGCCTGAGATCACCCCCCCGGCCACAGCCGACGAAGAGGCGTCCACCGGTTTGTGCACCGCCAGTTTTTCATTGGCGATCTCCATGATCTCGGCGGCAGACACGCCGTCGAGCCGGTTGATGGCGATCAGCGCGTCTGTCAGCAGCTTGGTTTTTTCGGCGTAGCGCAGCGCCAGGCCCTGCATGCCAGATTCAAACGGTGTCAGCTTGCCCGCCTGGCCCCAGGTGCGGGCACGCAGCCCTGCCCACACATCCTTCAGGCCATCGAGCCAGCGGTGATCCATTTCGACATGGTCTGCCGACAGGAACAGCAGATAGTCGACCAGGACCGCCGCCGAGGCCTCGAAGCGGTCACGGTAGCCCTGCCCCAGCAGGGTGGTCAACGCGCGGTAGGCATCGCGATCCGACGGCGGCAGCAACGGACCGATGGCATGGAACAGGCCCAGCTCCTGCAGCCAGCAACGGGTATAGCCATCAAGCGCCAGCACCTGCTGCACCGCCTGAAATGCCGCCAGG
This sequence comes from Comamonadaceae bacterium, assembly GCA_003484805.1. Taxonomy (GTDB): domain Bacteria; phylum Pseudomonadota; class Gammaproteobacteria; order Burkholderiales; family Burkholderiaceae_C; genus Simplicispira. Next base: position 12,806 of record DMZZ01000246.1, read on the forward strand.
TGGCTGCGCCACTCGCTGACACACTCGGTCTCCAGGCCCTGGGCAGCGGCGCCGCTCCCCTGGTTGAGCAGCACCAGCACGGGCTTGCCGGTCCAGGCCAGAATTTCAAGCTCGGGTGCGACATACACCGCATCCACCGGGCGTTCGAGCAGGTTCACGGGGTACAGCACCACACTGGCGCGCGCGCGCAAGTCCAGCGCCAGCCGCTGCCCGCGCCACAGCGCGGGGTTGCGCCAGCGGTCCCAGGCCTCGCGCACCAGCCAGGCCAGCGCGCGGTTTTTGCGGCGCAGGCGCCCGGCCAGCCGGAAGCTGTCGCCAAAGCCCGGCGTGTCCCACAGCTGCAGGCTGCCCACGGCCTCGTCGGCCACCAGCTCGTAGGGCGTCACGGTCTGGGTCACATCGGGCGCGTCTTGCACCTCACCCACGTCCTTGCCCAGCAGGGTGCGCACCAGCGCCGTCTTGCCCACGTTGGTGTGCGAGACCACGAAGATGTGGATGGATGCGGGAAGCGGTGCGCTGGGGGTGTCAGTCATGATTCAGTCGGTCGTGCAGGGCTTGCTGGTCTTCGTCGCCCGCCTGCTGCAAATCCAGGAACAGGGGATTGAAGCCCACCTTGTCGAGGATGTGGCGCCACTGGTTGCAGCGCTGGCGCCAGCGCTCGGTGTCGGTGCGCGGAAAGCCGCCCATGTCCACCACCGGAACAATGGGGGTGTCGCGCTCCACGCTGCGGCGCAGCTGCTGCAGCAGCACGCCATGGGCATCGGACTCGGCCGTGGCCGCCAGATTGAACAGCACCACCACGGCCACATGGCCGTCGCGGTGCAGGGCCTGCTTCCAGTCGGTGGCGTCCTGGCCCATGATCACGGGCTGCTCGATAGAAATATCGACCGACAGGCCATAGACGCGCTCCAGCAGGGTGGCCAGCTGGCTGCGGATGCCGGGCGACAGCTCGTAGCGAAACGGCACCACCACCACCCCGATGCGCTGATCGCGCCACGCGGCGTGCAGCGTTGTGAAGTAGGCCGATGCCAGCGGCATGGGGAAGGCACGGCCCAGCCACCAGCGCGCCAGGGCATTGGCCGCCAGCAGACCCAACCGGGGCAGCACCACCCAGACCAGCACCGAGGCGCAATACAGCCAGATCCAAGGCTCGGCAATCTCGCCGGGGCTTTGCGGCATGCGCAGGCTGGCGATGTGCTGCGCATCGGGAATCGGCAGGCCCAGCAGCCACGACCCCGGGGCCAGCACCACGCTGACGATGGCGTGCAGCAACTCGCCATCGACAAAGGCGTAGGTGGTCTTCCAGCCCGCGCGGTATTCCTCGCTGATGCCCCGCGCAAACAGGCTGGCCATGGCGCCCAGGGCAAACAGCACGGCCGACAGGTGGGTGAACAGCCTCACCCGCGCACCCTGCAGGGGCGCTGACAGCGCAGCCCAGGCGCGCTGGAACTCGGGCGCCCAGGGGCGTGCCCCGGCGCTGCGCAGGCCCAGCAGCGCTGCCGCCCACCAGCGGCCCAGGCCCACGGCCAGCGGCCCTTGCGAACCGCCCGAGCGCCCCAGCATGCGCCCCAGCCCGCCGAGCGCCACCCAGGAAAAGACCAGCAGGTTCCAGCCGATCAGCAGCACCAGGGGCCATTCCACAATGTCGATATGCGGCTGCGCAGCGAGGTAGTCCGTGGCAAAACCGGCGAGCAGCGCGCACAGCGCCACGGCCAGCCCGGCCCAGAAGGGCGCGCGCACGGCGTGCAAACGAATGGATTGAGCGGGCTTGCTGCGGCCGATTTCGTCCAGCGCCCACTGGGCCCTGCGGGCCACGAAAGCCTCGAACGGGGCCTTGGGGCCCACCAGCTCGCGAGCGGCGCGCGTGGCCTCGCGGGCATCGCTGACCGTCCAGACGCCTGCGTTGTCCCGGGTCTGCTCCAGCACCCGGACGAGGGCTTGCAGTTCGGTCAGGGGCATGGCGGTGCAATCATGGCGTTAGCTGCAGGATACCCGCACGCCGACGGGTAATGAATAGGGCCAGGAGTTGCAACCGCTTACAGCCCACGGCGGCGGCCCGCGCCCGGCCTGGGCTACGCTTGCATTCTTTCAAAGGAACCAGACCATGTCGAACCTCCCTGCCTGGACAGGAGCCCTTGCCACCCTGACTCTTCTGGCGGGCTGCGCCAGCCCCGGCCCGGCGCCCGGCCCCGCGACCGGGCCGACCGGCGCCCCTCTGGGCGGCACCTGCAATGCGGCGCCCGCGCAATCTTTTGTGGGCGAGAACACCACGGCCAAGGTGATGGAGGCGGCGCGCGTGCGCTCGGGTGCGCTGATGGTGCGCGTCCTGCGGCCGGGCCAGATGATCACCAAAGAGTTTGACGCCCAGCGCCTGAACCTGGAGGTGAATGCGGCGGGCCGCATCATTGCGGTGCGCTGCGGCTGAGCCGCCGACATCCAGCGCTTCTTTTTTTATAGCTGTTGGCGCTTTTCTGGCATGCGCCAGACACCGATTTTCCTTGAAAATCCAGCACCTCGAGACGGGCCTAATCGGCCAGAAACAGCTCCTGCAGGTCGCTCAGAAAATCAAACCCCCGCTCGGTGGGCCGCACGCGGGCCATGTCGCGCTCGATCAGGCCCTTGGCCTCGGCGGTGTCGAGCGCCTGGGCAATGGCCGTGACGGGCAGGCCCGTGCGTTCGGTGAAGTCCTGCAGCGCAAAGCCGCCGCGCAGGCGCAGCGCGTTGAGCATGTATTCAAACGGCAGGTCGGCGCGGCGCACGTCGTCGTCCTGCGCCAGCGCACTCCCGGCCAGCGCGCTGTCCATGTAGCGGCCCGGGTCGCGCAGGCGCGCCTGGCGCACCACGCGGTGCGCGAAGCTGAGCTTGCTGTGCGCGCCGGCGCCAATACCTAGGTAGTCGCCAAACTCCCAGTAGTTGGTGTTGTGCACGCACTGGTCGCCGGCGCGGGCGTAGGCGGATATTTCGTAGCGCTGCAGCCCGTGCTGCCCGGTCTGCTCGGTGATGCGGTCGAGCATGGCGTAGGCGTCGTCGTCCGGCGGCACCACGGGCGGGTGTTTGGCGAAGTAGGTATTGGGCTCGATGGTCAGGTGGTAGACCGAGAGGTGCGGCGGTGCAAAGGCGAGCGCGGTGCGCAGGTCTTCGTCCAGGCCCGCCAGGTCCTGGCCCGGCAGGGCGTACATGAGGTCGAGGTTGAAGGTGTCGAAGGCCTGGGCAGCTTCCTCCACCGCCGCAATGGCCTGGGCGCGGTCGTGCACGCGGCCCAGGGCCTGCAGGTGCCGGTCGTTGAAGCTCTGCACGCCGATGGACAGGCGCGTGACGCCCGCCGAGCGGAAGGCGCGGAAGCGGTCTTTCTCGAAGGTACCGGGGTTGGCCTCCATCGTCACTTCGCAGCCCGCCGCCAGCGGCAGACGCGCGCGGATGTCGGCCAGCAGGCGGTCGATGGACTGGGGCGCAAACAGGCTGGGCGTGCCGCCGCCGATGAAGATGCTTTGCACCTGGCGGCCCCACACCAGCGGCAACGCGGCTTCGAGGTCGGCGCACAGCGCGTCGAGGTAGCGCTGCTCGGGCAGTTCGCCCCCACTGGCCAGGGCGTGCGAATTGAAGTCGCAATAGGGGCACTTCTTCAGGCACCAGGGCAGGTGCACGTAAAGCGAGAGCGGTGGCAGGCTGGTGAGCTGCAGCAGCCCCGGGCGCATGTAGTGCTGGACGTCTCGCGGCGCGGCGCCTGACTGCGCCACGGGGGTGATGGGGATGTTCATGGCGATATCAAAACCATAGCTGCTTGCGCTTGTCTGAAAATGACTTGAGCATTAAAAAAGCTTGAAATCGCCGATAGGCAAGCGCTGGCAGCTCACTTTTTTGATGCCTCGGGGAGCCAACGCTCGCGCATCAGCGCGAGCATTTGCTGCGCCGCACGGCCCCGGTGGCTGTGGGCGTTCTTCACTTCGGGGGGCAGTTCGGCGAAGGTCTGGCCGAATTCGGGGATGAACATCACCGGATCGAAGCCAAAGCCGTGGCTGCCCCGGGGTTCGGTGGTGATCTCGCCGACCACGCGGCCCACGGCAATCAACGGCTCGGGGTCTTGCGGGCTGCGCACGGCGACCAGGGTGCTGACCATGGCGGCGCGGCGCTTCTGCTGGCCCTGCATCTGCTCCAGCAGGGCGCGCACGTTGTTGTCGTCGCCCTTCTCGTAGCCGAACTGGGTGGCGTAATAGGCGGTGTCCACCCCCGGCAGCCCGCCAAAGGCGTCCACGCACAGGCCGGCGTCGTCGGCCAGGGCGGGCAAGCCGGTGTGCGCGCTGGCAAAGCGGGCCTTGGCCAGGGCGTTCTCGACGAAGGTGCGGTGGGGCTCCTCGGCCTCGCCCACGCCCAGGTCGGCCTGGCGCACCAGCTCCACGCCCAGGGGGGCGAGCATGGCCTGCAGCTCGGCGAGCTTGCCGCGGTTGTTCGATGCCAATACGATTTTCATAACAAATCAGCCTCTAGCGCTTATCCANNTGCATCAGTTCGCCAATGCCTTTTTCGGCCAGCAGCAGGAGCTGGTCCATCTCGCGGCGCGTGAAGGCCACGCCCTCGGCCGTGCCCTGCACTTCGACGAAGTGTCCGGCACCGGTCATGACCACGTTCATGTCGGTGTCGCAATCGACGTCTTCCACGTATTCGAGGTCGAGCACGGGCGTGCCCTGCACGATGCCCACCGAGATGGCGGCCACGGGTTCGCGGATGGGCGTGGTGGTGAGCTTGCCGCTGGAGAGCAGCGTGTTCACCGCGTCCTGCGCGGCCACCCAGGCGCCGGTGATGGCGGCGGTGCGCGTGCCGCCGTCGGCCTGGATCACGTCGCAATCGAGCACGATGCTGCGCTCACCCAGGAGCTTGAGGTCGAACACCGCGCGCAGCGAGCGGCCGATGAGGCGCTGGATCTCCTGCGTGCGGCCGCTCTGCTTGCCGCGCGCGGCCTCGCGGTCGCTGCGGCTGTGCGTGGCGCGCGGCAGCATGCCGTATTCGGCGGTGACCCAACCCTCGCCGCTGCCGCGCTTGTGCGGCGGCACTTTTTCTTCCACCGTGGCGGTGCACAGCACGCGGGTGTTACCGAACTCGATGAGCACCGAGCCTTCGGCGTGCATGGTGTAGCGGCGGGTGATGCGCACGGGGCGCAACTGGTCGGCGGCGCGGCCGCTGGTGCGAACAAAAGAAGTCATGTGGGAAACGTCAAAAAAATGGCGCTACGCGCAGCGCCCAGGTTGCAAGCTATTCACCGCCTATTGCGCCGCACGCGGCCCAGGCCAGCGACCGCCGCGCAAGGGCCGCCCGCCGCGCTGAGCAAGGTCCCCTTCCCCGCGCGTAGCGCGAGAGGAGGGGGAAGGCGCGAAGCGACACAGGGGGAGGGTCACGCCTTCTTTGCGGCCGAGGTGCGGCGGATCGCCTCGTTGATTTCGGCAATCGAGCGCTCGATGGCCTCGTCGTCCAGGTCATCGACCATGCCATCGATGGGCCCGGCCTGGATGGTGGAGGCAAACACGTCGTCGCTGATGCTGTCGGTGGACACCCCCTGGGTGGACTCGAACGCATCGGGGGTTTCCCACTCCATGGCCACCACGGTCACGTTGTCGCTGCTCTCGCCGCCCTTGCGCAAGGCTTCTTCCACCAATTCGGGCACCGAATGGGACACCGCAGGCCCGCCCAGCTGCCGGGCGATCTCTTCGTCGCTGAGGGTGCCCCACAGCCCGTCGGAGCACAGCAGAATGCGGTCCCCCTGCTCCAGGTGCACCGGGCCGGTCATGTCGTAGATGGGCTTGGTGGGCGAACCGAGGCAGGTGAAGAGCACGTTGCGGTTGATGCGCTCGAGCCCCGGCGGCATGTTGCGCAGCTCCAGGTACGAATGGTCGCGTGTGCGCGTGAGCAGCTCACCGGCCCGCACCATGTACAGGCGCGAGTCGCCGCAGTGGATCCAGGTGGCCCGGCCGTCCTGCACCACCGCCACCACCAGCGTGGTGCGAGGCGAGTCGATCATGCCCTTGTCGCTGGCGTAGCGCAGGATCTGGTGGTGCGC
>DMZZ01000246.1:18864-19387 GCA_003484805.1 Comamonadaceae bacterium
CCCTCGGGGTGGCCACCCATGCCGTCGGCCAGCACAAAAATACCCGACTCCCGCGTGTAGCAATAGCCCATGCGGTCTTCGTTTTTTTCGCGGCCCCCTCGGCGGCTGATCTGGAATACGGAGAACTTCATTTGGGTTTGACTCCGATTCCAGTGGCATCACCCACTTTTTGGACGTTCTTCTTGGTGTCGGATACGAGCGTATCGAGCTGCATGCGCATTTTTTCGGCCACGCTGAGCTTGGTGTAGCGGCGCTCGCCTTCGCGGCTCAGCTCTTTTTGCAGCGCAAACACCGACTGCGGGCGCGAGAGCGGGTCGAGCGCCATGCACCACTCGACCACCTCGATGAGGTTGTCGGAGTACACGCCGCGCAGCTTGGCCAGGGCCAGCGAGAGGCGGTCCTTCTCCTGGCGCTGCGGCGCCTCGTTGGGCGGGAAGCCTTGCATGCAGGCGTAGATGCAGGCGCCGATGGCGTAGATGTCGGTCCAGGGGCCCATGGACGAGTCGCGCCGGTACATCTCGGG
>DMZZ01000246.1:19451-23862 GCA_003484805.1 Comamonadaceae bacterium
CGATGCGCATGCCGCGCAGCACTTCGTCAAACAGCGAGCGGATGGTCGATTCGCGGAAAACCTTCTGCGTCTTGAGGTCGCGCGCGGTGATGATGAAGTCCTGCAGGGTCGCGCCCTCCAGGTAGTTCATCACCATGTAGACGGTTTCGTTCTCGCGGAAGAAATTGAGCACGCTCACCACCGAGGCGTGCGAGATCTGCGCGAGTGCCCGGCCTTCCTCGAAAAAGCTCTTGAGGCCCAGGCGGTACAGCGAGAGCTTTTCGGGCGGCACCTTGGGCAACAGTTCACCCGGCGCGCGAGTGGCCAGCGACGAGGGCAGGTACTCCTTGATGGCCACCTGCTGGCCTTCTGCGTCCACGGCCAGATAGACCACGCCAAAACCGCCGGAGGACAACCGGCGTATCACACGGTAACCACCTATGGTGGTATCGGGCGGCAACGGTGCCGGTTTGATTTTTGACATATTTTGCGCAGAAGATTCGGGGGCCAACCAGAACCCGGATAATCGCCGGATCGCAAGCAACCATCAAAAGTCCAATGCCAGTTTACAGCATGACCGGATACGCCAGCGCCCAGCATGGCACATCCACGGGGAGCCCCGAGGCCGACACACGGCCCGCCCCGGCGCGTCGCCTGGGGCTGGAGATCCGCTCGGTCAACAGCCGCTTTCTGGACCTGTCGTTCCGCCTGCCCGATGAACTGCGTGCCATGGAGCCCGTGCTGCGCACGCTGCTGACAAGCAAGATCAAGCGCGGCAAGGTCGAGGTGCGCGCCACGCTGGAGAGCAATGACTCTGCCAACCTGCCTGACCCCTCACCCCGCATGCTGCAACGGCTGGGCGCGGTGCAGGACACCGTGCGCTCGTGGCTGCCCGATGCATCGCCCTTGTCGGTGGCCGAGGTGCTGCGCCTGAGCACCAGCCAGGGCACGGGCCAGGACAACTGGAGCGAAGCCGTCCCCGCGCTGGCCGAGCAGGCCCTCACCGCGCTGCTGGACGCCCGCCAGCAGGAAGGCGCACGCCTTGCCACCATGCTCCAGGGCCACCTCAAGCAACTGCGTGACCTGTCGGCGCAGGCCGTGCCCCTGGTGCCCCAGCTGGTGGAACAGCAGCGCCAGCGCTTCATGGAGCGCTGGAAGGAAGCCATGGGTCTGGCCGAAGGTTCTGCCACGCCCGAGGCGGCCCAGGACCGTGCGCTTTCCGAGGCCACGGCCTTCGCCATTCGCATCGACGTGGCCGAAGAAGTCACCCGCCTGCAATCGCACCTGAGCGAAATCGAGCGCCTGCTCAAAAAAGGCGGCGAGATCGGCAAGCGCCTGGATTTCCTGATCCAGGAACTGCACCGGGAAGCCAATACCCTGGGCTCCAAATCCGCCGCACTGGAACTCACCCGCATCAGCGTGGACATGAAGGTCCTGATCGAGCAGATGCGCGAGCAGGTGCAGAACATCGAATAATGCTCCTATTTTTATAGCATATAGCGCTTATTTTTATGGACTATCCTGGAAATCTCTTCGTAGTCGCGGCACCCAGCGGCGCGGGCAAATCAAGCCTGGTGAAGGCCCTGCTGGAACTGGACTCCCAGGTGCACTCCTCCATCTCGCACACCACCCGGGCGCCCCGGGGCCAGGAAAAGCACGGTCGGGAGTACTTCTTCGCCTCGGAGTCGGAGTTCGACGCCATGGCGGCCTCCAACGCTTTCGTGGAATGGGCCAACGTGCATGGCCGACGCTACGGTACCTCCAAGAAGGCCATCGAGGAGCGCATTGCCCAGGGCAACGACGTGGTCCTGGAAATCGACTTCCAGGGTGCCTTGCAGATCAAGCAGGTTTTTGCCAATGCGGTGCTCATCTTCATCCTGCCCCCCAGCTGGGAAGAGCTGCGCTCACGCCTGGAACGCCGGGGCGAGGATTCGCCCGAAGTGATCGAAGTGCGCCTCAAGAATGCGGCCCAGGAGATGGCGCAAGTGCATAAATTCGACTTCGTTATAATCAACGAGTTGTTTGAGCGCGCGCTTTTCGACATGAAAACCATCGTCCACGCCCAGCGACTCAAGTACGCGGCCCAGCGCCGTGCCCGCGCCGAGACCTTCGTGTCGCTCAACATTTCCTGAATATCCGGAGTATCCATGGCCCGCATCACCGTCGAAGACTGCCTTGAGCAGATCCCCAACCGTTTCCAGCTTGTCCTGGCGGCCACCTACCGCGCACGCATGCTCAGCCACGGGCATGCCCCCCGCATCGAAAGCCGCAACAAGCCCGCCGTGACCGCCCTGCGCGAGATTGCCGCTGGCAAGGTGGGTCTGGAAATGCTCAAGAAGGTCCCCGGCTGACGCTCTTCCAGCCAGCGACCCCAGAAAGAAGCACCGCACAGCGGTGCTTTTTTTATGGATCAAGAATGCCCTGCACAGTCACGCTACATTAAAGGGATGAATGCGGTGCCGAACCATCTTCCTGTAGCCGAGCCTCGACCTGGTGAGCGCCCGCCGTTGCCGGATGCCAGCGCCGCTGCCGCCAATGCGGCGGCTGCGAGCTTCGCCGCACTCATGGACAACCTGGACTACCTCGACAGCACCAGCGTCGAGCTGGTCCGGCAGGCCTACCGCTTCGCCGATGAAGCGCACCTGGGCCAGTTGCGCAACAGTGGCGAGCCCTACATCACGCACCCCATTGCCGTGGCGGCCCAGTGCGCCACCTGGAAGCTCGACGCACAGGCACTCATGGCAGCTTTGCTGCACGATGCCATGGAGGATTGTGGCGTCACCAAGTCCGACCTGATAGACCGCTTTGGCGCACCGGTGGCCGAGCTGGTCGATGGCCTTACCAAGCTCGACAAGCTGCAGTTCGACACGCGCGAAGAAAACCAGGCTGAATCCTTCCGCAAGATGCTGCTGGCCATGGCGCGCGATGTGCGGGTCATTCTGATCAAGCTGGCGGACCGGACGCACAACATGCGCACGCTGTCGGACATGCCGCGCAGCAAATGGGGACGCATTTCTTCCGAAACCCTCGAAATCTACGCGCCCATCGCACACCGTCTGGGCCTGAACCAGACCTACCGCGAACTGCAGGACCTGGCCTTCCGCCACCTGCACCCCTGGCGTTATGCCACCCTGGCCAAGGCGGTGGGCAAAGCCCGCAACCGTCGCCGTGATCTGGTGCAGAAAGTCCAGGCCGATGTGGATGCGGCCTTTGCGCGCATCGGCATGCCGGTGCGTCTGGCCGGGCGTGAAAAAACCCTTTATGCCATCTACCAGAAGATGACGCTCAAGCACCTGAGCTTTGCCCAGGTGACCGACATCTATGGCTTCCGCGTGATTGTGCCGAGTATCACGGACTGCTACACCGCCCTGGGCATCCTTCACCAGATGTACAAGCCGGTGCCGGGCAAGTTCAAGGACCACATCGCAATTGCCAAGCTCAACGGCTACCAATCGCTGCACACCACGCTGGTCGGTCCGTCGGGCGTGAACATCGAATTCCAGATGCGCACCGAAGAGATGCATCTGATTGCCGAAGCGGGCGTCGCGGCCCACTGGCTTTACAAAGCCCAGGATGCCGACGGTGCCACAGCGGAGCGCCTGGGCACCAAATGGCTGCAGTCGCTGCTCGACATCCAGAATGAAACCCGTGACGCCGCCGAGTTCTGGGACCATGTCAAGGTCGATCTTTTTCCCGACGCGGTCTATGTTTTCACCCCCAAGAGCCAGATCATGGCCCTGCCACGCGGCGCCACCGTGGTCGATTTCGCCTACGCCATTCACAGCAACATTGGCAACCACACATCCGGTGCCAAGATCAACAACGAGCAGGTTCCACTTCGTACGGAGTTGAAGAACGGTGACGTGGTGGAGATCATCACCACCCCGACCGCCACGCCCAATCCGGCGTGGCTGGGGTTTGTGCGCTCCGGACGTGCGCGCTCGAAGATTCGCCATCACCTCAAGACGCTGGCACAGACCGAATCCGAAAGCCTGGGCGAAAAACTGCTGACGCAGGCGCTGCGCGCTGAAGGCCTGGAGCAGCTCCCGGAGTCGGATGACGCCACGCAAACCATCTGGGAAAAGCTGCTGCGCTTTACAGGCAACCGTTCACGCAGCGAACTCATGACCGACATCGGACTGGGCAAGCGCATTGCGACCATTGTGGCCAAGCGATTGATGGTGCTGATGTCGGAACATGGACACCGGCCCGATGCGCTGCTCATGACCCGGGAGAGATACACCTCCCATGAAACGGTATCGCAGGGAGGAGTCACCCTCGACGGAAGTGAAGGCGCATCCATCAAATACGCCCACTGCTGCCGCCCCATTCCTGGTGACAGCATCGTGGGTTATCTCGGTCGGGGAGAAGGGCTGGTCGTACATGCCGCTGCATGCGCCATCGCCAATCGCCTGCAGAACAAGGACAGTGA
>DMZZ01000215.1:0-518 GCA_003484805.1 Comamonadaceae bacterium
TACCGCCTGAGCCCTGCGCACAGGTTCGCTGGAAGCCTGAACCCCATGCCGGTGCCAGCTCCGACAACAGCGCCATCCCCAGCCGTGCTCCAGCAAGGCATGATGGCGGCATGAGTACCCCCGTCTGGGCCTGGATCCAGTTTCTCGCCTGCGCAGCGCTCATCGGCGCGGCCGGCTCCCAGCTTTCCCGCTATGGGGACGCCATTGCACAACACACCGGGCTGTCCGGCAGCTGGATCGGACTGACGCTGGTGGCCAGCGTCACATCGCTGCCTGAACTGGCCACGGGCATCACCAGCGTGACCATTGCCCAGGCGCCCAACCTCGCAGTGGGCAACGCACTGGGCAGTTGCGTCTTGAACCTGGCCTTCCTGGTGCTGATCGACCTGATCTACCGCCATGAACCCGTGTGGAGCCGTGCCAGCCGCGGCCATGTGCTTGCCGCCGCCTTTGGCGTGGTGCTGCTGGGTTTTCTGCTGATCGGTCTGCTCATCGGACATCTGACCCCGGCGTCGAGC
>DMZZ01000215.1:673-1054 GCA_003484805.1 Comamonadaceae bacterium
GCAGTTTTGTGGGCAGCCTGTTTGTGGCCATGGCCACCACGTTGCCCGAACTGGCGGTCACGCTGTCGGCCCTGCGGCTGGGCGCTCTGGACATGGCCATCGGCAACCTGCTGGGCAGCAACCTGTTCAATGTGACCATTGTGGCCGTGGACGATCTTTTCTACCGCCCCGGCGTCCTGCTGGCCGATGTCTCGCTCGTGCATGCCGTGACCGCCAGTTCGGCCATCGTGATGACCGGGCTGGCCGTTGTCGGCCTCTTCTTCCGCCCCCGCGACAGGGTACTGCGCGCGGTGGGATCGGTCAGCGTGGGCCTGGCGATGGTCTACCTCCTCAACACCTACGTGGTCTTCCTGCATGGCGCCTGAACTTTCACCCCCCTCC
>DMZZ01000215.1:1201-5109 GCA_003484805.1 Comamonadaceae bacterium
ATCGTCATCCTGATCATCGTGGTGCTCAACGCCGTCATCGGCTTCGTGCAGGCGTGGAGGGCCGACCAGGCCATGGCGGCGCTGCGCCAGCTGGCCGCTGCCCACGCGACCGTTCTGCGCGATGGTCAGGTACAGGTCGTTGCGGCCAGCATTCTGGTGCCGGGCGACATCGTGCTGCTGGAAGCCGGCAACCAGATACCGGCCGACCTGCGCCTGATCGAGATCGCCCAGCTGCAGGTGGACGAATCGGCACTCACGGGCGAATCGGTCACCGTGGCCAAACAGACCGACACCCTGGCCGGCCAGGAAACCAGCGCGCTGGGAGACCGCATCAACATGGCCTTCAAGGGCACCACCGCCACACACGGGCGTGCTCGCGGTCTCGTGGTGGCAACGGGCATGCGCACCGAACTGGGCAAAGTGGCCAAACTGCTGGACACCGACGACCGCACCACTCCGCTGCAGCGCCGCCTGGCGGCCTTCGGCAAGCGACTTGCGCTGGCCGTGCTGGGCATCTGCCTCGTGATTTTTGTGGTGGGAGTGCTGCGGGGTGAGACGCCATTGCTCATGGCCTTGACCGCCATCAGCCTCGCCGTGGCTGCCATTCCCGAGGCGCTGCCCGCTGTGGTCACGGTCCTGCTGGCCCTGGGCGCGCGGCGCATGGTAGCGATCAAGGCATTGGTGCGGCGCCTGCCATCGGTCGAAACGCTGGGTTCGGTCACCACCATCTGTTCCGACAAGACCGGCACACTCACCCAGAACCGCATGCACGCCGAACTGGTGGTGGCCCAGGCAGAACGCTGGATACCGGGCGATCCGCTGCCCAGCCCGGTGCACCGCGAGGCCCTGCGCGCGGCGGCCCTGTGCAATGACGCCAGCCGCCATGCCCCTGACGGCCATGGCCGCGCGCATGACGCCTGGCAAGGCGACCCCACCGAGACGGCGCTGGTCCTGGCAGCCCATGCGGGCGGTCTGGACAAAACGGCGCTGGACGCCGCCAGCCCGCGCGTGCAGGAGCAGCCCTTTGACTCCGACCGCAAGCGCATGACCACCTTCCACAAGGAAGGCGCCGGCTTTGTGGCCTACACCAAAGGCGCACCCGAATCGGTGCTGCCATGCTGCTCGGTACAGTGGACGCCCGAGGGCGGCACTTCGCTGGACAGCACCGCCGTTCTGGCCACCGCCAACCAGCTTGCGGCACAGGGCCTGCGCGTGCTGGCCCTGGCCCGTCGCAGCCATGCACGCCTGCCCGACACCAATGCGATCAATGAGGTCGAAAGCCAGCTCGAACTGCTGGGCCTGATCGCCCTCATCGACCCGCCCCGCCCCGAAGCCATGGCCGCCGTGCGTGACTGCATCACCGCCGGTATCACTCCCGTGATGATCACCGGCGACCACCCGGCCACGGCGCGTGCCATCGCCCACCGGCTGGGCATCGTGGATTCCGACGATGCCCCGGTGCTCACGGGCACCGACCTGACGGAGCTGGACACCGCCACTTTGAACCAGCGGGTGGAAGCGGTGCGCATCTATGCGCGTGTCGATCCGGCCCAGAAAATCCGCATCGTCGAAGCGTTGCAGGCGCAAGGCCACTTTGTGGCCATGACCGGCGACGGCGTGAATGACGCCCCCGCGTTGAAGCGCGCCGACATCGGCGTGGCCATGGGCAAAGGCGGCACCGACGTGGCGCGCGAGGCCAGCAGCCTGGTGCTGCTGGACGATAACTTCGCGACCATCGTGGCAGCGGTCAAGGAGGGGCGGCGCATCTACGACAACATCCGCAAGTTCGTGCGCTACACCATGACCAGCAACTCGGGCGAGATCTGGACGATCTTCCTGGCCCCGCTTCTGCTGCTGCCCATTCCGCTGCTGCCTATCCACATCCTGTGGGTCAACCTGGTGACCGACGGCCTGCCCGGCCTGGCGCTGGCGGCCGAACCGGCCGAGCGCGGCATCATGCAGCGCCCACCCCGTGCGCCCACCGAAAGCATGTTTGCGGGCGGCATGTGGCAGCACATCCTGTTCATCGGCCTGTTGATTGGCGGGCTGTGCCTGGCGGTGCAGGCCTGGGCCATCTCCACGGGCAATGCCCACTGGCAAACCATGGTGTTCACCGTCCTCACCCTGGCACAGATGGCCCACGTGGTGGCCATTCGCTCCGAGAGCGAACCCATCTGGCGCCTGGGCCTGGGCAGCAACAAGCCACTGCTGTTTGCCGTGCTGCTGACCTTCATCCTGCAAATGGCCACGATTTACGTGCCCTGGCTCAATCCCATCTTCAAGACCGAACCCCTGGGCCTGGCCGACCTGACCATCTGCCTGGGTGCCGCACTCGTGGTGTATGTGGCGGTGGAAATCGAGAAAGCCTGGCGTCGGCGTCGCCAGCCCGCCGCCGTTGCCATGGACGACCCGCCAGCGCCACCGCAGCGCTGACGTGGCGCCCCCATAAGCACATGACAAACGATTTGAACCGGTAACCCACCGCGCCATGCACAATGCCGGACGGACCCGCGCCCCGGCTGGCCCTTGGCGCACTTTGTCACAGAGGGACACACACCCATGCATATCGAAACCCTGGCCGTCCACGGCGGCTACACGCCCGACCCCACCACCAAGTCCGCCGCTGTGCCGCTGTACCAGACAGTGGCCTACGCCTTCGACAGTGCCCAGCATGGCGCCGACCTGTTCGACCTGAAGGTGCCGGGCAACATCTACACGCGCATCATGAACCCGACCACCGATGTGCTGGAGCAGCGCGTGGCGGCCCTCGAAGGCGGTGTGGCCGCGCTGGCCGTGGCCTCGGGCATGGCTGCCATCACGGCGGCCATCCAGACCATCGCCGAGACCGGTGACAACATCGTCTCGGCCAGCACGCTCTATGGCGGAACCTACAACCTGTTCGCCCACACCTTCCCGCAGCAGGGCATCGAGGTGCGCTTCGCCGACCCGGCGGACCCGGCCAGCTTCGCCAAACTGATCGACGCGCGCACCAAGGCCGTATTCTGCGAGTCCATCGGCAACCCGCTGGGCAACGTGACCGACATCGCCGCGCTGGCCATGGTGGCACACAACCACGGCGTGCCGCTGATCGTGGACAACACCGTGCCCAGCCCCTACCTGTGCCGCCCCATCGAGCACGGCGCCGACATCGTGGTGCACGCGCTCACCAAGTACATGAACGGCCACGGCAACAGCATCGGCGGCATCATCGTGGACAGCGGCAAGTTCCCTTGGGGCCAGCACAAAGCGCGTTTCAAGCGCCTGAACGAGCCCGACGTAAGCTACCACGGCGTGGTGTACACCGAGGCTCTGGGCGCTGCCGCATTCATCGGCCGCGCGCGCGTGGTGCCGCTGCGCAACATGGGCGCGGCGCTCTCGCCGTTCAACGCCTGGCTGACGCTGCAGGGCATCGAAACGCTGCCGCTGCGCATGGACCGCATCTGCGACAACACCCTGGCGCTGGCCAAGTACCTGCAAAGCCACCCCAAGGTGGAATGGGTGCGTTATGCGGGCCTACCTGACCATGCCGACCATGCGCTGGCACAACGCCAGATGGCAGGCCGCGCCTCGGGCATCCTGTCATTTGGCCTCAAGGCCAGCGATACCGACCCGCGCGCCGCAGGGGCTCGCTTCCTGGATGCGCTGCAGCTGTTCACCCGCCTGGTGAACATTGGCGACGCCAAGTCCCTGGCCACGCACCCGGCCTCGACCACCCACCGCCAGCTCAACCCCGAAGAGCTGGCCAAGGCCGGCGTGAGCGAGAACATGGTGCGCCTGTCGGTCGGCATCGAGCACGCCGCCGACCTGCAGGCCGATCTGGCACAGGCGCTGGAACAGGTCTGACGGTTCTCTGGCCGCCCCCAACGGGCGGCCATATTTCAAGGTTTTTTGGTCTCCAGCGCTTGATG
>DMZZ01000077.1:0-2303 GCA_003484805.1 Comamonadaceae bacterium
GATGTACTTGGTGGTGGGGTTGCAGGGCCAGGAGGTCTGGTCCTTCTCGCCTGCGGCCAGCGGGGCGCCCACGGTGTGCATGCAGGGCACGAACTCGCCGTCCACGCCGAGCACGTCGTACACGGCCTTGCCCATGCGGGTCATCAGGCGCTGGTTCACGGCCACGTAGGCGCTGTCGGTCAGCTCCACGCCGATGTGGGCAATGTGGCTGCCCAGCGGGCCCATGGAAAACGGCACCACATACATGGTGCGGCCGCGCATGCAGCCATCAAACAGCGGCTGCAGCGTGGCGCGCATCTGGGCCGGCTCCATCCAGTTGTTGGTCGGGCCGGCGTCTTCCTTGGCGGCCGAGCAGATGTAGGTGCGGTCTTCCACGCGGGCCACGTCCGACGGGTCGGAGCAGGCCAGGAAGCTGCCAGGGCGCTTGGCGGGGTTGAGTTTCTTGAAAGTGCCGGCCTGAACGAGCTGCTCGCACAGGCGGTCGTATTCTTCCTTCGAGCCGTCGCACCAGACGATGCTGTCGGGTTTGCACAGGGCGGCCATATCGGCCACCCAGGCCAGCAGGCGGGCGTTCTTGACGTAAGCGGGGGCACTGAGGTTCAGGCCCTGCATGGCGGGTGCGTTCATCGGGAGCTTCCTTAAGTTGAAAAACGTTTTTTCAAAGGAAGCGGGCGAACAATGTCACTGCGAGGCCTGCGCTGGTGCGGATGCTGAGCGCTGCCTTTGAAAAAACGGCTTGTGTGCTCAGTCGGCGGGCGGGTGCATGGGGGCGCCACCACGGGATGGAGGCTAGGCCACGGAATCCGCGGGTCGGCTGGGATGACGATTTTATGAATCTGCCGCCCGCTTGTCTGTCAGACAGAGGCAAGATTCATGCAAAAAAAGCATCACGTTATGCGTTGCATGTTTTGCCATCGCTCAAAGCCGCTGCGCCGCAGCGTGCAGGCCGGGCAATGGCCGCAGCCGTGGCCCCAGGCGTGGAGCGCGCCGCGCTCGCCGAGATAGCAGGTGTGCGACAGGCTGATGATGGCGTCCACCAGCGGCGCGCCGCCCAGCGTGCGCGCCATCTCCCAGGTCTGCGCCTTGTCCAGCCACATCAGCGGCGTCTCGATGGTGAAGCGCCGCCCCATGCCCAGCGACACCGCCACCTGCAGCGCCTTGAGCGTGTCGTCGCGGCAGTCGGGATAGCCCGAAAAGTCGGTCTCGCACATGCCGCCCACCAGCGTATGCAGCCCGCGCCGATAGCCCACCGCTGCGGCCAGCTGGAAGAACAGCAGGTTGCGCCCCGGCACGAAGGTGTTGGGCAGCCCGGCGGCGTCCATTTCGATGGCGGTCTCGCGCGTCAGAGCCGTGTCGCTGATCTGGCCCAGCACGGACAGATCGACCATGTGGTCTTCACCCAGGTGCCCCTGCCATGGGGGAAAGCCTGCGCGCAGGGCGGCCAGCACCTCCTGGCGTGCCTGCAGTTCCACATGGTGTCGCTGACCATAGTCGAAACCGATGGTCTCCACATGCGCGAAGTGCTGCAGCGCCCAGGCCAGGCAGGTGGTGGAATCCTGGCCACCGGAAAAGAGAACAAGGGCGTGGCCGCTGCGCATACAGACCTCCAAGGGCAGAAAAAGAAAAAGCCCCGGCAGGCGGGGCTGTCCGGGGCTGCTGATTGTGCCTGTGACCAGGCGCCAGAACCCGATCAGGCCATGGTGACGGCGATCATGGCCAGCAGAAAGATGATGATGCCGCCCACCACGGGCAACACCACGGGCATGTAAGGCACGACGGCTTCCACAGGGTCGTCAGACGGCGTGGCCGGGGCGTGGTGGGTGCTGGATTGCGACATGGTTCAGGTCTCCGAAAAGGGCGGTTTTCTCAAAATTCTAGCGGCTGGGGGGAAAACGTGCTGGTGGTGTCACCAGTGCCATTGATCACGCCTACATCTTTGCCGCCGTCATGCCCACCGCGTGCAGGTGCTCGATCACCTCGTCCACATGCGCGTGGCNNTTGGCGCCCACCTCCGCCAGCGCAGCGGTGATGCGGGCCAGCGCACCGGGCACGTCGCGCGCACTCACGCGGATGCGCGCCAGCCGCCCCGAGCGCACCATGCCGCGCTCGATGATGGCTGCCAGCAGCAGCGGGTCGATATTGCCGCCGCTGAGCACCAGCCCCACCCGCTGGCCCTNNTCGTCCACATGCGCGTGGCTGCGTGTCTGCAGCACCAGTTCGATCTCCACGTTCTGCGCCGCCAGCATGGTGAAGGCGCGCTGGTGGTGCACTTCCTCAATATTGGCGCCCACCTCCGCCAGCGC
>DMZZ01000077.1:2337-9508 GCA_003484805.1 Comamonadaceae bacterium
AGCACCAGCCCCACCCGCTGGCCCTTGAATCGCTCGGGGTAGCGCAGCAGCGCGGCCAGCCCCACGGCGCCCGCGCCCTCCACCAGCGTTTTTTCGATCTCCAGCAGCATCAGCACGGCCTGCTCGATGTCGCCCTCGTCCACCAGCAACAAATCGTCCACCAGGCGCACCACCACCTCCTGCGTGATCTTGCCCGGCGAACCCACGGCAATGCCCTCGGCAATGGTCGATGTGCCCTGCGGGTGGTGCGTGCCCTGCACCGCGTTTACCATGGCCGGGAAGCGCGTGGTCTGCACGCCCACCACCTCGATGCCCGGCTTGAGCGCCTTGGCCGCCGTGGCCACGCCCGCAATCAGACCGCCGCCGCCCACCGAGACGACCAGCGTGTCCAGGTCGGGCACGGCCTGCAGCATCTCCAGCGCCAGCGTGCCCTGGCCTGCGGCCACGGCCTCGTCGTCGTAGGGGTGCACGAAGGTCAGGCCTTGCGTGTCGGAGAGCATGTAGGCGTGTGCGCGCGCTTCTTCCAGCGTGTCGCCGTGCAGCACCACCTCGGCGCCAAAGCCGCGCGTGCGCTCCACCTTCACGCCGGGCGTGAAGCGCGGCATCACGATCACGGCGCGCAGGCCCAGCCGCTGCGCGTGGTAGGCCACGCCCTGGGCATGGTTGCCCGCGCTCATGGCCACCACGCCGTGCGCGCGCTCCTCCTGCGTGAGCAGCGTGAGCTTGTTGCAGGCCCCGCGCTCCTTGAACGAGGCGGTGAACTGCAGGTTTTCGAACTTGAGGAACACCTGCGCGCCCACGATCTGCGAGAGCGTTCGGGATTCCACACAGGGGGTCTCCAGCACCTGGCCTTGTAGACGCAGTGCGGCGTCCTGGATGTCTTGAAGGGTGATCATGCCCAGCATTGTGGCAACAAATGCCGCATAGCGGAATGCGTTTTTGCGGCATGCGCCGCTGCGCAATTCATTCCCCCGTTCCGGCGGGTGGCGGTATAGAGTAACAAGGCGTATCGTGGTGCGTGCCTTGCAGCGGCCATGGGCGTTGTCCGGGATGTTCCCGACCACCAGGATTTTCAGCACCATGCACCCAGATCGCCAGCGCAAGATTCGCGAGCTGTTCGACGAGTATATCGAGATGTACGCCGGGCGGGACGACCGCCTGACCGCGCGCTTCAGCCAGAACTTCAGCGGCTACCCCGGCAGCGGAAGCCAGCTGATCCACGACCGCGAGGAATGGATCCGCATCACCCGGCAGGACTTTGCCCAGGTGCCCGGACGCATCCGCATCGAGATGCTCGACATCGCGCTGCAGGACCTCAGCGAAGACGTGGTGGTGACCACCGCCTTCTTCCACATCCACCTGCCCAGCGGCGGCCATCAGTTGTCGAGAGAAGTGGCGCGGCTGGTTCTGATCTTCCGCCTGGAAGGCGCCGAATGGATGATCGTGCACAGCGGCATCTCCATCCCGTACCAGAGCGCGCAGGACGGCGAGGTCTACCCCCTCAAAAGCCTGCAGGAGCAGAACAGCGCCCTGCAGGCCCTGGTGGCCGAACGCACCCAGGCGCTGCACGACAGCCAGGCCCTGTACCGCCTGCTCACCGAAGACGCGCAAGATGTGCTGTGGCGCACCGACGCCCGGCTCATCGTCACCTACATCAGCCCGGCGGACGAACGCCTGCGCGGCTTTCGGGCCGACGAGGTGCTGGGCCACCATGTGTTTGAAATGTTCACCGACGAAGGCATTGCCGTGGTGAAAGCCATGATCGCGCGCCGCGCACAGGAAGAGGCATCCGGCACGCCTGTCGGGTTTCTGAACTTTCAGGTGCAGCACCGCTGCAAGGATGGTCGCCTGATCTGGGGCGAGGTGCTGTCCAAGCCCGACCGCAACGCGCAGGGCGAAATCATCGGCTACCACGGCATTACGCGCGAGATCACCGAGCGCAAACAGCTGGAAGAGCAGGTGCGCCAGCTCGCCTTCCACGACCCGCTCACCCACCTGGCCAACCACCGCCTGATGCTGGAGCACCTGGACCAGGCCATGTCGGCCAGCAAGCGCAGCCACCACCACGGGGCGCTGCTGTTTCTCGACCTCGACAACTTCAAGCCCCTCAACGACCAGCATGGCCACGGCGTGGGCGACCTGCTGCTGATCGAAGTGGCCGAGCGCCTGAAAGCCTGCGTGCGTGAAGCCGACACTGTGGCCCGCTTTGGCGGTGACGAGTTCGTCGTGCTGCTGTGCGAGCTGGGCACGCAGCAGCATGAGGCCACCGTGCAAGCCACCGCCGTCGCAGAGAAAATCCGCAACCGCCTGGCCGAGCCCTATGTGCTCCAGGCCACACCCTCCGCCCGCGCCATCGGGCACCAGTGCACCGCCAGCATCGGCGTGGTCGTCTTCCATGGGCGCGACGAGAGCCAGGGCAGCGTGATCGACCGGGCCGACGCGGCGATGTACCAGGCCAAGGAAGAAGGTCGCAACCGGATCCAGTTTGCGCCCGATGCTGCCCAGGCTGCTTGACTGGCGTGCGGCGCACGCAGCACCTGCAAGCCCCCAGGGCCCTGAGGTGGTCAAGGAGATGTCAAAAATGCTAGCTGCCAGCGCTTGATGGATAAGCTCTGGAGCCGTATTTTGTTAAATTCCATCAGGATGTTTTAGCCTGTGCATGGGCGTGTGTTCCGATCCCGTGGTCTGCGGAGATCGGATTTCTGCACGGCGCGGTCAACGGCGGATTCTTCGCAGTCAGCAGCACCCTTCCGTGTGCAAGCACCGCAGTTCGTTCGTCGGCGGTTTTCACCGTGCCCTCCAGCTCCAGAACGTATCCGTCCGTCAGGTGGGCTGCAGCGGAAACTACGACCCATTCCAGAAGAACCCGTTCGGTGGCCTGGATCGGGCGCAGCAGGTCGAACGAGAAGTTCATACCGAGAACGCACCCCTTCTGGGTCAGGTGGGAGGCGGTCAATCCCATCAACAGAGACGTCGTGTGCGTTCCACTCGCGATCAGAGCGCCCCATCGCGTGCCGCGAGCAACGTCCGCATCGTGGTGGAGCGGATTGGTGTCCCCGGCGGCCAGTGCAAATGCCTTGACTTGCTCTTCATCGAAGGTATGGGAACGAGAAAAGCGGTATCCGGGCTGCAGTGCGGCGTCCAGCATGTCGGCGATCTCAGTCATGGCGCGCAAGCCTGGTGATGGCTGCCTGGCTTCCAGCCTCCTGGCGCAGGCGGAACTTCTGGATTTTCCCCGTCGCTGTTTTGGGAAGGCTGCAGAAAATGACTCGGCGCGGGCACTTGAAGTGGGCCAGGCGTTCCCTGCAGAAAGCAATGATCTCTGGCTCGGACGGGGCGAGTACCCCCGCCTTGAGCTCGATGAAAACGCAAGGAACTTCACCCCACTTCGCATCCGGCTGCGCCACGACGGCCGCGTGCAGCACGGCGGGGTGCCCATGCACCACGTCCTCCACCTCGACGGAGGAAATGTTCTCTCCACCGGAAATGATCACGTCCTTAGAGCGATCCGTGATCTGCGCATAGCCGTTGTCGTGGAGAACGGCGACATCTCCGGTACGGAACCATCCGCCAGCCAGTGCCTTGCGGGTGGCGGCCTCGTTCTTGAAGTAGCCCATCATGACGGTGTTCCCGCGCAGCATCAGCTCGCCCGCCGTCTTCCCATCCCTCGGTACAGGCTCCAGCGACTCTGCATCCCCCACCATGAGGCCCTCGAACATGGCGGCCCTTGCGCCCTGGCGAACCCTGAGCTTGCCCTGCTCGGCTGGGGGCAGCTCGTCCCAGCCGTCCTGCCAGACGCAGCTCACGGGCGTCCCGGAGACTTCCGTGATGCCAAACACGTGTTCCACATCGAAGCCCATCGCAAGCACCGCGTTCAGCACGGCAAGCGGCGGAGGCGACCCTGCCGTCAGCACCCGCACCGGTCGCGAAAGCCGCGTGTGCCGCGCCGAATCCGCCAGCATGGCCATCACGACCGGCGCCGCGCAGAGATGGTCAACCTGGTGCCTGTCGATGGCTTCCAGGACGGCTTGCGCCGACACGCGACGCAAGCAGACATGGGTACCTGCCGCCGCCGTGATGGCCCATGTGAAGCACCAGCCGTTGGCGTGAAACATCGGCAGTGTCCACAGATACCGGGGCGAACGGGGCACTGCCCAGCTGGTGATCTGCAGCATGCTCATGAGGTAGGTGCCGCGGTGGCTGGCCACCACGCCCTTGGGGTCGCCGGTCGTGCCGGAGGTGTAGTTCAGCGCGATGGGTTGCCATTCGTCGTTCGGCCAACGGCCAGCGAACTGGGGGTCGCCACTTTCCAGCAGCGATTCATAGTCCACTTCGCCGAGCCGCTCCCCTGGTGGCGCAAGGTGGTCCTCAATATCGATCACCGTCGGGGGAGTGTCCAGAAGCTTCAGGGCGGCAGCGACAACCCCTGAAAACTCGCGGTCGACCAGCAGCAGCCTGCACTCTCCGTGTTTCAGGATGAACGCAATCCCCTCTGCATCCAGCCGGTGGTTGATCGCGTTGAGGACGGCTCCGGCCAGGGGCACGCCGAAGTGCGCCTCCAGCATGGCCGGTGTGTTCGGCGCCAGCACCGAGACGGTGTCCCCCTGTGCAATGCCCCGGGCCACGAGCGCCGATGCGAGCCGGTAGCACCGCTCCCGCGTCTGCTCCCACGTCCGTGTCAAATCTCCATGCACCACGGCCACGCGTTGGGGATGCACCAGGGCCGCGCGGTCCAGGAAGCCCAGAGGCGTCAGTGGCACATGATTGGCCTCGCAGCGGTCAAGGCCCTTTGCATAGGATTGCGCGCTCATGCTGGTGTCTCCTGCAGGTGGGTGTGGAACGTCGTGAATGTGGAAACCGGCTCGCGTGCGGTGACCAGGGTGTTCTCAATGGCCGATTTGTCGGCATAGCCCAGGCTCATGCCGCAGACAAGCATCTGGCTGGCGGGAATGTCCAGGAAGTCGGCGATGGGGCGGTGGAATTTCAGAAAGGCGGCCTGGGGGCAGGTATGCAGGTTTCGGCCGCGCGCGGCGACCATCACGCTCTGGAGGAACATCCCGTAGTCCAGCAGGCTTCCTTGCTGAAGTCCACGGTCCACCGTGAAAAACAGCCCTACCGGCGCATCGAAGAACCCATAGTTGCGGCCATGCTGCGCATGCATTCGGTCCTTGTCACCCTTGGCAATGCCTAGCAAACCGTAAAGATCCCAACCGACCTTGCGCCGCCGCTCCAGGTAGGGCGAAAACCACTCGCGCGGGTAGTAGTCATAGGGTTCAAGCAGTTCCTGCGCTTGCGCTGGGTCATTGTCCAGAGCAGTAATCGTGGCCGATAGGCGGGCCTTTGCCGCGCCCGTCAGAACGTGTACCCGCCATGGCTGCATGTTCATGCCTGAAGCGCTGTAGCGCGCGGTCGAGAGAATGGCCTCGACCTCTTCCTGGGGCACGGGGTCGGGCAAGAAGGCCCTGATGCTGCGCCGCGTGGTGATCGCCCAATCGACGGCTTCTTGCAGGGCATTAGCGTCCAGTGGCGCTGGTCTCATTCGGTTCATGCCAGGATTCCTCGTAACAAACACACTCCTCGCACCCAGTCTGGGGAGGCCGTTGCGGATTGCCGCGTGGCGCGATGTGAGGGGAGGATATTTCGGCGCCGAAGCCACGCCCATGCCCGTGCGCCCCAATTTCAGCGGGGTGCCAGGGCACGCCGGCGGTGGCAGGATGTGCTTGCGGTTGCGCCGACGCTCTAGCGCCGCGCAGCCTCTGGATGCGGAGGATCAGGAGGCCGACGCCTCGGACCGGCCGGGTACGTTGTAGGAGCGGTAGACGCCCGGACTCACTCCAGTCCATTTCTTGAACGCGCGGTGGAAGGCGCTGGTCTCCTGAAAGCCGGATTGCGCGGCGACCTCGGCTACCGTCAGCGATGCACTCGACAAAAGGTCGATGGCGATGTCTCGCCGCAGGTCATCCTTGAGCCGTTGATAGCTCAGTCCTTCCTGATGCAGGCGGCGCTGCAGGGTGGTGCCAGAAACGCACAGATTCTGTGCCAGCTTCTCCAACTCTGGCCATTGGTCGGGGGCCTGGCTGCGAAGCAGCTTGCGGACCTGGGCGCTAGTGCTTGCGTCGTTGCGGTACTTCACCAGCAGGTTGGCGGGGGCGGCACGCAGAAAGCTGTCGACGGTTGCGGGCGTTTCAACAATCTTCAGGTCCAGCAGATCGCTCGCGAAAATGATGTGCGTCGTGTCGCCATGGAACTTTACGTTGTCGCAGAACCGTGTGCGGTAGTGGCTGTCATCTGCGGGCGCTGGATTTCGGAACTGCATCTCGGTCAATGGGATGCGCCGGTGAACCAGCCAGCATGCCAAGCCATGCACGAGAATGAACCAGGTGCCATAGCCAAATAACCGGCGCAGCACTCCCCCATCGTGCAGCACCACCCGGGCCTCGCCACCCGAGCGAACGAGCTCACCCCGGAAATCATCGAGCGTGGCATGGAGGAACCGGAGGGTGCGGCGCAATGCATGCTCCAGGTTGTCTGCGCTGACCGCCGCACGGGTCATGAGCGCATAGCTCCCGCGCCGCAGGCCGTGGCTGTCCAGGCCGAAGAACTCATCGTCCATCAGGTCGGCAAGGGCGACCCACATGCGCGAATAGGCGGTCGCAGAGATTCTCGCCCGAGGGGCGTTGAGCAGCCCGCGATCAATTTTTGCCATCTCCAGAACCGGGGTGATGTCCATGTTTCGAAGCGCTGCCGCATGCAGCGCTTCGTGTACCAGCTCGATCGAGACGGTGCCTTTCAATCCCGCTGATTTCATGCAGCCTCCGGCAAGATTTTTCGCTTGATCGCAGGGGCTGCCCGGGCGTGCGCGTCAACAACCCGGAACGGCCCCCCACCCTCACACCACCCGGTTCCACTCCAGCGCCCGGCTCTTCCAGTGCGCTTCGATCGTCTGCGTGAAATCCGCGCGCACCAGCTTGGCGCGGTTCTCCAGCCAGTCGGCGTTTTCGCGCCGCACCACGATGCCTTCGAGGTGGCCCTGGCGGAACTGGCTGTCGTGGGCGTGCACCCAGTCGCGCAGCTGGTCCAGCGTGACCTCGCCCGCGTACAGGCAGGGCACGGTGTTGAAGCCCATCTGCGCGGCCCAGGCGTTGCGGCGGGTAGTGCTCCAGAAGCGCTG
>DMZZ01000341.1:0-12525 GCA_003484805.1 Comamonadaceae bacterium
GTTCAAAGCGGCGTCAGGCCGCCCACCGGGCCAGTGCGTCGCGCAGGCGCTCGTCCAGCAAGGGCAGGCGCGCGCGCAGCGCGTCTTCCTGCGCCCTGTCGCTCGCGCGCTGGGCGGCGGCCCAGACCGGTGCCGGAAAGTGGCTGTCCCAGCCGAAGCGCGCGATCACGTGCCAGTGCAGGTGCGGCACCATGTTGCCGAGCGCAGCGAGGTTGATCTTGGCGGGCAGGATGTGCTCGCGCAGCACCTGCTCCACCACGGTGACGGCATCCATGCAATGCTGGCGCGCGCTGACGTCGAGGTCGGAAAATTCGGCCACATGGGCGTTCCAGACCACCCGGTAGAACGCCGGAAAGCCCGCCTCGTCGGCACGGATCACGCGCAACTGCGCGCCGCGCCAGACCAGCGGGCCGCCGTCACTGGCGCACAGGGGGCAGGTGGGGGCCATGGTCAGACGAGCACCCGCTCAATGCCACCCTGGTTGGCGCGCTGCACGTACTCGGGCAGCCAGTTCTCGCCCAGGATCTGCTTGGCCATCTCGATCACGATGTAGTCGGCTTCGAGCAGGCCGTTTTGCAGGTCGTTGCCGTAGCGCGTGATGCCCTGCAGGCAGCTCGGGCAGCTGGTCAGGATCTTGATGTTGTCCTGCGCCCCCACGGCACCGCTGGCGCGCAGCTGGGCCTCGCCCTTGCGGATTTCCTCTTCCTTGCGGAAGCGCACCTGGGTGGAGATGTCGGGCCGCGTGACTCCCAGCGTGCCCGATTCGCCACAGCAGCGGTCGCTCTTGAGCACCTTGTCGCCCACCAGGGCGCGCACGGTTTTCATCGAGTCGCCCTGTTTCATCGGGTTGTGACAGGGCTCGTGGTACAGGTAGCCGCCCTGGCCTGCGGGCAGCGTGATGCCTTTTTCGAGCAGGTATTCGTGGATGTCGATGATGCGGCAGCCCGGGAAGATCTTGTCGAACTCGTAGCCCTGGAGCTGGTCGTAGCAGGTGCCGCAGCTCACCACCACGGTCTTGATGTCGAGGTAGTTGAGCGTGTTGGCGACGCGGTGGAAGAGCACGCGGTTGTCGGTGATCATCTTCTCGGCCTTGTCGAACTGGCCCGAGCCGCGCTGCGGGTAGCCGCAGCACAGGTAGCCCGGCGGCAGCACGGTCTGCACGCCCGCGTGCCAAAGCATGGCCTGCGTGGCCAGGCCGACCTGGCTGAACAGGCGCTCGGAGCCGCAGCCGGGGAAGTAGAACACCGCCTCGGTCTCGGACGTGGTGGCCTGGGGGTTGCGGATGATCGGGACGTAGTCCTTGTCCTCGATGTCGAGCAGCGCGCGCGCCGTCTGCTTGGGCAGGCCGCCGGGGAGCTTCTTGTTGACGAAGTGGATCACCTGCTCCTTCACCGGCGCCGTGCCCACAGTGGCCGGCGGTCGCGCGGTCTGCTTGCGCGCCACGCTGCGCAGCAGGTCCACCGCCAGGCGCTGGGCCTTGAAGCCCACGCCCACCATGGCGGCGCGCAGCAGCTTGATGGTGTCGGGGTTGGTGGCATTGAGCATGGCCATGGCCAGCTTGTTGCCAGGGCGGAAGCTCTTCTTGCCCATCTTGCGCAGCAGGTTGCGCATGTTCATGGTGACATCGCCAAAGTCGATCTTCACCGGGCAGGGGCTCTCGCAGCGGTGGCACACCGTGCAGTGGTCGGCCACGTCCTCGAATTCCTGCCAATGCTTGATGCTCACGCCCCGGCGCGTCTGTTCTTCGTACAGGAAGGCCTCTACCAGCAGCGAGGTCGCCAGGATCTTGTTGCGCGGGGAATACAGCAGGTTGGCGCGTGGCACGTGCGTGGAACACACGGGCTTGCACTTGCCGCAGCGCAGGCAGTCCTTGACCGAATCGGCGATGGCACCGATGTCACTCTGCTGCATGATCAGCGACTCATGCCCCATGAGGCCGAAGCTGGGCGTGTAGGCGTTGGTCAGGTCGGCGAACATCGATGTTCCACCATGAACCAAATGGGCCTCTGGCGCTTTTCCAGCCTGCGTATTCAGCTCTGAATTTCGGAGCAACTTGCCTTTGTTGAAGCGGCCTTCCGGGTCCACCCTCTGCTTGTATTCGGCAAACGGCCGCAGTTCCTCGTCGGTCAGGAATTCCAGCTTGGTGATGCCGATGCCATGCTCGCCCGAGATCACGCCGTCCAGGCTGCGCGCCAGCACCATGATGCGGTCCACCGCGCCATGCGCGGTCTGCAGCATCTCGTAGTCGTCGCTGTTGACGGGGATGTTGGTGTGCACATTGCCGTCGCCCGCGTGCATGTGCAGCGCCACCCAGACGCGACCCTTGAGCACGCGCTTGTGAATGGCCGAAGCCTCGGTGAGGATGGGCGTGAAGGCCGCACCGGAGAAGATGGCCTGCAGCGGCGTGCGGATCTGCGTCTTCCAGCTCGCGCGCAGGGTATGGTCCTGCAACTGCGGGAACAGCTCCTGCACCCCCTGCAGCCAGCCGGCCCACAACGTGCGCACCTCCTGCACCAGGGCCAGCGCCTGCGCCACGCGGTCTTCGAGCAGCTCGGCCGAGGGGATTTCGTTGGCGTCGTCGTGCTTGCCCAGCGGCAGGTTGCCCCGGCTGAAGAAGGCTTCGAGCTCGTCGCACAGCTTGAGCTTGTTGCGCAGGCTCAGTTCGATGTTGATGCGCTCGATGCCGTCGGTGTACTCGGCCATGCGCGGCAGCGGGATCACCACGTCTTCGTTGATCTTGAAGGCGTTGGTGTGGCGGCTGATGGCGGCCGTGCGCTTGCGGTCGAGCCAGAACTTCTTGCGCGCCTCGGGGCTGATGGCGACGAAGCCTTCGCCGCTGCGCGAGTTGGCGATGCGCACGACCTCGCTGGTGGCGCGCGCCACGGCATCGGCATCGTCGCCCGCGATGTCGCCAAACAGCACCATCTTGGGCAGGCCGCCGTGTTTCTTGCTCTTGGTGGTGTAGCCCACGGCTTTGAGATACCGGTCGTCCAGGTGCTCCAGCCCGGCCAGCAGCACGCCCGAGCGCTTCTGCTCGGCGAACATGAAGTCCTTGATCTCGACAATGCTGGGCACCGCGTCCTTGGCGTTACCGAAGAACTCCAGGCACACGGTGCGCGTGTGCTCGGGCATGCGGTGCACCACCCAGCGCGCGCTGGTAATCAGCCCATCGCAGCCCTCCTTCTGGATGCCCGGCAGGCCCGAGAGGAACTTGTCGGTCACGTCCTTGCCCAGGCCTTCCTTGCGGAAGGTCTTGCCCGGAATGTCGAGGCGCTCGGTGCGCACCAGGGTCTTTCCGTCGGCCTCGAAGGTCTTCAGCTCGAAGCTGGCGACCTCGGCGTCGTGGATCTTGCCCAGGTTGTGATTGATGCGCGTGACTTCCAGCCACTGCGCCTGCGGAGTGACCATGCGCCAGCTGGCCAGGTTGTCCAGCGCCGTGCCCCACAGCACGGCCTTCTTNNTCATGGCGATGTTGCCGCCGATGCATGAGGCCTCGGCGCTGGTCGGGTCCACGGCAAACACATAGCCGCCGCGCTCGGCGGCGTCGGCCACGCGCTGGGTCACGACCCCGGCCTCGGTCCAGATGGTCGCCACCTCCCGGTCCAGCCCGGGCAGGCGCTGCATCTCCACCTCGGTCATGGCTTCAAGCTTTTCGGTGTTGATGACGGCGCTGCGGTCGGTCAGCGGTATGGCACCACCGGTGTAGCCCGTGCCACCCCCGCGCGGAATCACGGTGAGCCCCAGCTCGAAACAGCCCTGCACCAGGCGCGCCATCTCGGCCTCGGTGTCGGGGGTGAGCACGACGAAGGGGTATTCGACACGCCAGTCGGTCGCGTCGGTCACGTGGCTCACGCGCGAGAGACCATCGAACTTGATGTTGTCGCCGGCCGTCAGGCGCCCGAAGACACGGCGCGCCTTGCGGCGCAGTTCGGCCACATCCCGAAAGGAGACATCGAAACGCTGCACGGCCGCCGTGGCGGCCTGCAGCAGCTCGCCCACCAGCGCGTCGCGCGTGGCATCGGTGTCGGGCGTGCGGCGCTTTTGCACCTCGGCCAGGCGGTGCTGCAGCGCCTGCACCAGCAGGCGGCGGCGCTGGGGGTTGTCCAGCAGGTCATCCTGCAAGTAAGGGTTGCGCTGCACCACCCAGATGTCGCCCAGCACTTCGTAGAGCATGCGCGCCGAGCGGCCGGTCTGGCGCTCCTGGCGCAGTTGCTGCAGGGTGCCCCAGGCTTTTTCGCCGAGCAGGCGGATGACGATCTCGCGGTCGGAAAAGCTGGTGTAGTTATAGGGAATTTCGCGCAAACGCACGGGCTCGGGGGCCTGTGCCATGAGGGCGGCCAACGCGGTGGGAGCATTCATTCGGTGAACCTGGGGTAAGGGCGGCACGCCCAGTGGCCTGGGGAACTCGGAACTCTTGATTTTAGGCAATCGGCGCGTGGGCCGCAGCCACCTGCGCCCACCCGGTGGCCCCGGCCTGCACGCAGGCCTGGCTGAACGCCTAAAACAGCACGCGGCAGCGCAGTGTGTGGGGCACTGCCTGAAGCTTTTGCAGCGCCAGTTCGGACGATGCAGCGTCGATGTCGATCACCACGTAGCCGATGGACTCGTTGGTCTGCAGGTACTGGGCCGACACGTTGATCTGGTTGTCAGAGAACACGCGGTTGATCTCGGACATGACGCCCGGCACGTTGCGGTGCACATGCAGGATGCGGTGCTTGCCGCGCTGCGCGGGCAGGGCCACCTCGGGGAAGTTGACCGAGGAGATGGTGGTGCCGTTGTCGCTGTACTTGACCAACTTCTCCGCCACCTCCAGCCCGATGTTGGCCTGGGCTTCGAGCGTGGAGCCGCCGATGTGCGGCGTCAGGATGACGTTGTCCAGGCCGCGCAGGGGCGACACAAATTCGTCCTTGTTGCTGCGCGGCTCGACCGGGAACACGTCCACCGCCGCGCCCAGCAGCTTGCGCGCCTTGAGCGCCTGCGCCAGCGGCTCAATCTCGACCACGGTGCCGCGCGATGCGTTGATGAGCACCGCGCCGGGCTTCATGGCGGCGATCTCGGCGGCGCCAATCATCCACTGTGTGGACGGCAGCTCGGGCACGTGCAGCGTCACGATGTCGCTCGCCGCCAGCAAGTCGTTCAGCCCCGTGGCCTGGCGTGCGTTGCCCAGCGGCAGCTTGGCCACCACGTCATGGAACAGCACCTGCATGCCCAGCGCCTCGGCCAGCACCGACAGCTGCGAGCCAATGGCCCCGTAGCCAACGATGCCAAGCTGCTTGCCGCGCACCTCAAAAGCGTTGTCGGCCGTCTTGAGCCAGCCACCGCGGTGCGCCACGGCGTTCTTCTCGGGCACGCCGCGCAGCAGCAAAATGGCCTCGGCCAGCACCAGCTCGGCCACCGAGCGGGTGTTGGAATACGGTGCGTTGAACACTGCAATGCCGCGGTCACGCGCGGCATTCAGGTCGACCTGGTTGGTGCCGATGCAAAAGCATCCGATGGCCACGAGCTTGTGTGCGTGGGCCAATACCTCGGCCGTCAGTTGCGTGCGCGAACGGATACCGATGAAGTGCGCGTCGGCGATGCGCGCAATCAACTCGTCCTGCGGCAGCGCGCCAGGGAGGGATTCGATCTGGCTGTAGCCAGCGGCTTGCAGCACCTGAAGTGCGGAGGGGTGCAGGCCTTCGAGCAGAAGAAACCTGATTTTGCTTTTGTCCAGCGATGTGGGGCTCATGACGGTCTTTGTGTCGGCGAAGTCCGGGCTGCCGCCAACGGGCGCCCGGCTTCAAAAGCGTGGCGGGTCATCCTAGCATGGTGCAATGCACAAAACCGCCTTCTGGAGAGGCGCCACCACACGCACCAGGGGCAAGCCCGCAGGGACGGGCTAGGGATGGCCTGCATAACCCTCGCGTGTCGGTGTTAGCGCGGATCGGGATGGGCCGCAAGGCGTCTTTTTGCAGCCAATAGCCCAGCTATGGGCAAAAAATGCAACGCAGCGGACCTCCCAAGGCCGCGCTGCCACAGACCGCAGGGAGTTATACAGACCATTCCAAGGGGTTTACCCGCTGGAGGAATCGGCCCAGCATGGTTAAAAAAGCCGCTTGCGTTTGTGACAGACACCGAACTGTCATAACCCCGGCCTACGATTTGGCGCTTATCCATTTGTGTGAGGAGATTCCCCATGAAATTCCGTTCTCTGGCTGTCTGCGCCGCTCTGGCCGTTTTGGGCAACACGGCTGCGCGCGCGCAAACCGAAATCCAGTGGTGGCACTCCATGACCGGTGGTCTGAACGACTGGGTGGTCGACATCGCCAACGGCTTCAACGCCAGCCAGAAGGATTTCAAGATCGTGCCCACCTACAAGGGCAGTTATGACGAATCAATGACCGCCTCGATCGCGGCCTTTCGCGCCGGCAACGCGCCGCACATCCTGCAGGTCTACGAGGTGGGCACCGCCACCATGATGTCTGCCAAGGGCGCCGTCATTCCGGTGGGCAAGGTCATGCAGGACGCGGGCTACAAATTCGACCCCAAGGCCTACATTCCGGCCGTGGTGGGCTACTACACCGCGCCCAGCGGCGAAATGCTGAGCTACCCGTTCAACAGCTCGACGACGGTGCTCAACTACAACAAGGACCTGTTCAAGAAGGCAGGCCTGGACCCGAACAAGCCGCCGAGCACCTGGCCTGAACTGGTGTCGGCTGCCGCCAAGCTCAAGGCCTCGGGCGTGGCCTGCCCGTTCACCACCAGCTGGCAGGGCTGGACGCAGCTCGAGAGCTTCTCGACTTGGCACAACACGCTGTTTGCCACGCAGAACAACGGCTTTGGCGGCACCAGCGCGCGCCTGGCCTTCAACAGCCCGCTGCATGTGCGCCACATCGAGAACCTGGCCAACATGGCCCAGCAGGGTCTGTTCCACTACCGCGGCCGCGGCAACAAGGCCGACGCGCCGTTCTATTCGGGCGAATGCGCCATGGCCACCGCCAGTTCATCCACCTACGCCAGCATCAAGAAGAACGCCAAGTTCGACTTCGGCATCGCCCCCCTGCCCTACTACCCCGACGTGCCCGGTACGCCGCAAAACACCGTCATCGGCGGTGCCTCGCTGTGGGTGATGGCGGGCAAGAAGGCACCGGAATACAAGGGCGTGGCGCAGTTCTTTCAGTACCTGAACAACCCCGATGTGCAGGCCGCCAGCCACCAGCGCACCGGCTACTTGCCGGTCACCCTGGCGTCGTTCGAGATGACGGAAAAGTCAGGCTTTTACAAGCAAAACCCCGGCACTGACACCGCCGTGAACCAGATGATCCGCAAGACCACCGACAAGTCGCGGGGCGTGCGCCTGGGCAATTTCAACCAGATCCGCGCCATCATGGACGAAGAGCTGGAACAGGTCTGGGCGGGCAAGAAGACGGCCCAGGAAGCACTCGACGCCGCCGTCAAGCGCGGCAACGAGCAACTCGAACGCTTCCAGAAGGCGAACAAGGGCTAAACTTTTGACCTGAAAACGCACGGCCGGGCTACATACCCGGCCGTTTTTGATGCTGGAGGGCGATTTTGACAACGGAAAAACGGGTTCGCTTCAAAAGCTGGTGGCTTCCCGCCGTGCTGCTGGCGCCGCAGGTGGTGGTAATCGCCGTCTTCTTCTTCTGGCCGGCAGGGCAGGCGCTGGTTCAGTCGCTGCAGCAGCAGGACGCCTTTGGCACCTCGATCGAATGGGTCGGCCTGGAGAACTTTGAACGCCTCTGGGGTGACGAAAGTTACCTCGCATCCTTCAAGACCACCGCCGTGTTCTCGGTACTCGTGGCCGGCCTGGGGCTGGTCATATCGCTGGCGCTGGCCGTTTTTGCCGACCGCGTGGTGCGCGGCGCCAGTTTTTACAAGACGCTGCTGATCTGGCCCTACGCCGTAGCGCCTGCCGTGGCCGGTGTGCTGTGGCTGTTCATGTTCGCGCCGTCCATCGGCATCGTCAGCCATGCGCTGCGGCAGATGGGGTGGGAATGGAATCACCTGCTCAACAGCAACCAGGCCATGGCGCTGATCGTGTTTGCCGCGGTGTGGAAGCACATTTCGTACAACTTCCTGTTCTTTCTGGCGGGGCTGCAGTCCATCCCCAAGTCGCTCATCGAGGCTGCCGCCATTGACGGCGCCGGGCCCTGGCGGCGCTTCTGGAGCATCATCTTCCCGCTGCTCTCGCCCACCACCTTCTTTCTGCTGGTGATCAACATCGTCTATGCGTTCTTCGACACCTTCGCCATCGTCGACTCCACCACCGAGGGCGGCCCGGGCAAGGACACCGCCATCTTGGTTTACAAGGTGTATTACGACGGCTTCAAGGCGCTCGACCTGGGCGGCTCGGCCGCGCAGTCGGTGGTGCTGATGGCCATCGTGGTGGTGCTCACCGTGGTCCAGTTCCGCTACGTAGAACGCAAGGTGAATTACTGAAGTGAAAAAACACCCCCCTGAGGTGCTGCGCACCTTCCCCCCGCTCTCGCTGCGCTGCGCGCTGCGGGCAGGGGGACGCTCCCAGCGCTGCGGGGCGGCCCTTGCGCGGGAGCTCTGGCCTGGGCCGCGCCAGTTTATGCGTTACGTATCCTGCATACGCGGAATGGATAACAAATATGGTTGAACGCCGCCCCCTCGCTACTGCGATCTCGCACCTGGTGCTCATTCTGGGCATGGTCATCATTGCCTTCCCGCTCTACATCACCTTTGTGGCGAGCACGCACACCGCGCAGGACATCGTGCAGGTGCCCATGCCGCTGCTGCCCGGCCCGCACCTGATCGAGAACTACACGCATGCCATCAACGGCACCAGCGGCAGTGCGGCATCGACCGCGCCTGTGGGCCACATGATGCTGGTCAGCCTGATCTCTGCGCTGATGATCGCCGTGGGCAAGATCAGTATCTCGCTGCTCTCGGCGTTCGCCATCGTCTACTTCCGCTTTCCGGGGCGCACGTTCTTCTTCTGGGCCATTTTTGTCACGCTGATGCTGCCGGTGGAAGTGCGCATCGGCCCGACCTATCAGGTGGTGTCTGACCTGGGCATGCTCAACACCTATGCGGGCCTGACGGTGCCGCTGATCGCCTCGGCCACGGCCACCTTTCTGTTCCGCCAGTTCTTCCTCAGCGTGCCCGACGAGCTGGTGGAAGCGGCGCGTGTGGACGGCGCGGGGCCCATGCGCTTCTTCTGGGACGTGCTGCTGCCACTCTCGCGCACCAGCATCGCCGCGCTGTTCGTCATCCAGTTCATCTACGGCTGGAACCAGTACCTCTGGCCGCTGCTGGTGACCACCGACGAATCGATGTACCCGGTGGTGATGGGCATCAAACGCATGATCTCGGGCGGTGATGCCGCCAATGATTGGAACATCGTGATGGCCACGGCCATCCTGGCCATGATTCCGCCCGCGCTGGTGGTGCTGCTGATGCAGCGCTGGTTCGTCAAGGGCCTGGTGGACACAGAAAAATAAGCAAAGACACCTGACTATGTACATACCTCAAACCTCTCTCCCCAATCCGTTCGGGCTGAGCCTGTCGAAGCCAGGGCGCCCTTTGCCAACAGCCCTTCGACAGGCTCAGGGCGAACGGGTCTATCTGAGGTAAGTGCCTAATCAGGCAAAAACACGCTCAAGCGCTTATTCAACAAGCGCTTCCAGCTATCAAAATAATAGCAAACACATGGCATCCATCTCCCTGCGCAATCTCGTCAAACGCTATGGCCACGGACCCAAGGCCAACCAGGTCATCCACGGCGTGAATGCCGAAGTGCACGATGGCGAGTTTGTCGTCATCGTCGGCCCCTCGGGCTGCGGCAAGTCCACGCTGCTGCGCATGGTGGCGGGGCTGGAGGAAATCTCCGGCGGCGAGATCGCCATCGGCAACCGCGTGGTCAACACCCTGGAACCGGCCGAACGCGACATCGCCATGGTGTTCCAGAACTACGCGCTCTACCCGCACATGAGCGTGTTCGACAACATGGCCTACGGCCTGAAGATCGCCAAGGTGCCCAAGGACGAAATCAAGGCACGCGTGGACAAGGCCGCCCAAATTCTCGAACTCGGCCAGTTGCTCGAGCGCAAGCCACGCGAGCTGTCGGGCGGCCAGCGCCAGCGCGTGGCCATGGGCCGCGCCATCGTGCGCCAGCCGCAGGTGTTTCTGTTCGACGAGCCGCTGTCCAACCTCGACGCCAAGCTGCGTGCCCAGACGCGCCTGGAGATTCAAAAACTGCACCGCGAACTGGGTATCACCAGCCTTTTCGTCACGCACGACCAGGTCGAGGCCATGACGCTGGCGCAGCGCATGATCGTCATGAACGGCGGCCACCTGCAGCAGTTCGGCACCCCCGAAGAGGTGTACCACCGGCCCGCCACCACCTTTGTGGCCAGCTTCATCGGTTCGCCCCCCATGAACCTGCTGCAGCACGCCCCCGGCGCACGCCCCGGCACGCTGCTGGGCATCCGCCCCGAGCACCTGGACGTGGGCATTGACGGCTGGGAGGTGGTGGTGGACACCGCGGAGTTGCTCGGCGCCGAGCGCCTGATCTACGCCCGGCTGGGCGGCGAGGCACTCATCGTGCGCGTCGAGGAAGGCCGTCCCGCGCCCCAGCCCGGAGACACCCTGCACGTCGCCCCGCGCGAGGACCGCCTGCACTGGTTTGACCAAGCCAGCGGCCAGCGACTGTGAGCACCGCGCCGACGCCGGGCCGCCCCAAGGCGGCGCGCGCCCCCTCGGGGGGCAGCGAACCACGCGCAGCGGGGAGCGTGGGGGCACTTGCCTTCTGGCCCTACCCGCGCTGGATCGCCCACCGGGGCGCCGGCAAGCTCGCGCCCGAGAACACCCTGGCTGCCTTCCGCCTGGGCGCCGAACATGGCTACCGCATGTTCGAGTGCGACGTGAAACTCTCGCGCGACGGCGTTCCCTTCCTCCTGCACGACGCCACGCTGGCCCGCACCACCAACGCCGCGCAGGCGCTGGACCCCGACGCCAGCCCCACGGGCGGCGACCACACCTGGGCCGCGCTCGCGCGGCTCGACGCCGGCGGCTGGCATTCGCGCCGATACGCAGGCGAGCCACTGCCCACCCTGGAAAACATTGCGCACTTCTGCCTGGCCAACGGCCACTTCCTGAATATCGAGATCAAGCCCACGCCCGGGCAGGAGGACGCCACGGGCCGCGTGGTGGGCGAGCACGCCGCACGCCTGTGGCAGGGCCAGGCCGTGCCGCCGCTGTTCTCCTCCTTCCAGCCCGAGGCCCTGGCCAGCGCCCGGGCCACGGCGCCGCATATCCCGCGCGCGCTGCTGCTCGACACCCTGCACGATGGCTGGTTCGACACCGCGCGCAATCTCGGCTGCGTGGCCATCATCTGTAACCACGCGCTGTGGGACGCCGCACTGGTGCAGCGCGTGCACAGCCAGGGCTGGCGCGCCCTGAGCTACACGGTGAACGACGAGTGGGCCGCCCAGCGCCTGATCGCCCTGGGCACCGACGGCATCATTACCGACCGCGTGGACCTGTTCTCGCCTGTCGCTCGCTGATCGCTGAACTCCGCGAACGGGCCCGGCGCGCCTGGCGAAGTGTTTGCGCATCGTCAATACAAATCACTCGCATTTGCGTTATTCTCAAGCCATCACAATGAACACTTGAGGACCATAGTGAACCGCCGTCACTTCCTGCTGCAACTCAGCGCCGCCCTTGGAACCGCTTCCCTACCCGCTCTTGCCAGCGCCCAGGCCGATGGGAGCACGTTGCGGGTGGCCGGTGGCTGGCGCATGAGCGAACGCGACTACCAGATTGGCGCGCTGCGTGTGGATTGGGCACGGGGCCAAGTCCGCACGGAATTCGCCGTCACCATGCCCACGCTCCCGCATGCCATCGTGCCCGAGCCCGGTGGCGGTTTTCTGGCGGTGGCCACCCGCCCGGGCACCTGGCTGGTGCGCGCCGATGCCGAGGGGCGCATCGCCCACCGCCTGTCCATGGCCGACGAGGGCGGTGCGCGCACGCTCGACGGCCACGTCATCGCCAGCCCCGACGGGGCCTGGCTCTACACCGGCGAGACCGACCGCCAGACCGGCGAAGGCTGGGTCAGCGTGCGCGACGTGCGCAATCTGCGCAAGGTGGCCGAGCACCGCACGCACGGCATCGACCCGCACCAGATCCTCGTCGACCCGCAGGGCCGGCTTGTCATCGCCAACGGCGGCATCCCGCGCGACGCGGCCGGCGACAAGCGCCACCTGGAGCGGATGAGCCCCGAGCTGGTGCTGCTGAACCCCGAAAACGGCGAGAAGCTCGGCGCCTGGAGTCTGCGCGACAAGCGCCTGGCGCCGCACCACATCGCCTGGAACCGACCGCTCGAAGGCGGCCCACTGCTGCTGGGCATCGGCCTGCAGGCCGAGCACGACGACCCCGCCAAGCGCCGCGACGCCCCGCTGCTGGCCGTGTGGGATGGCAAGGAACTCAAGGTGCCGAGCTACATGGTGGCCGAGGGCTACGCGGGCGACGTGGCGGCAGGCCCCAACGGCGGCTTCGTGC
>DMZZ01000341.1:12575-12995 GCA_003484805.1 Comamonadaceae bacterium
TGGCGCGCTGGCACGCCACCGAGCCCGCGAACATGCTGCGCTGGCCCGAAGGCATGGCGGCGGGGAACCATTGGGCAGTGCTTGCATGACATCCCCCTGAGTCACCGTCTTCGCCGCTTCCCCCCTTTTCTCGAATTGCTGCGCAATTCGGGAAAAGGGGACGCCACCAGCACGGCGGGGCAGCCCTTGCGCGGTGGCCACTGGCTTGGGCCGTGCCAGTTTCAAAGGCTGCGCGCCACACTGCGCTGGCCTCAGAAGTTGTGAACGAACCCCGGCCCTGAAGCGTTGAGCAGTGCGTGAGCACTGCGACGATCGGGAACGGAGACGAACAGACCCAGGCGGGACTGTTCGGTCAAGGGGAACTGCCGGCGGGCTCGCCCGTGGTGGAGCCTGCCAGGAGTGGCGGCGCAGCGCGGGGGA
>DMZZ01000397.1:0-4372 GCA_003484805.1 Comamonadaceae bacterium
AGAAGGTGCAGCCTCCGAAGCAGCCGCGCATGATCTTGATCGAGAAACGGATCATCTCCCACGCCGGAATTTTGGTCGCGCCGTCGTGGCGCCCGCGCTCGTCGGCATAGCGCGGGTGCGGGCTGCGCGCGTAGGGCAGATCGAAGACGTAGTCCATTTCCGCAGTGGTCAGCGGGATCGGGGGCGGGTTGAGCCACACGTCGCGCGCTATGGAGCCCTCGCCGTGCGCCTGCACCAGGGCACGGGCGTTGCCGGGGTTGGTTTCCAGGTGCATCACGCGGTTGGCGTGGGCATAGAGCACCGCGTCGCTGCGCACCTGCTCGTAGCTGGGCAGGCGGATCACGGTACGGTCCTGCGGCGGCAGCTTGCGCTTGGCCGCCAAGCTGGGGTTGGGAACGAAGTTGAGCTTGTGCGTGTTGCCGTCTACTTTTTTAGAGTCATTTTGGACTCCAACGCTTACTGGACCTGCGCCATCAGCTATCGAAACCGTAGTATTCGGGGCGCTGCAGCTGGCACCCTGGGCGGCGGCCTGCTCGCTCGTGGTCTGGTACGGGTTGATGTGGTCTTCCACACGGCCGGGCTGGTCCACGCTGGTGGAGTCGACCTCGAACCAGCCTTCGGGCGTGGTGCGGCGCACGAAGGCGGTGCCGCGCACGTCGGTGATGCTCAGCACCGGCTCGCGCGCAGCCAGGCGGTGGGCGATCTCGACGATGGCGCGGTCAGCGTTGCCATAGAGCAGCAAGTCGCACTTGGCATCGACCACGATGGAGCGGCGCACCTTGTCGCTCCAGTAGTCGTAGTGGGCGATGCGGCGCAGCGAGCCCTCGATGCCGCCGAGCACGATGGGCACGTCTTTGTAGGCCTCGCGGCAGCGCTGGCTGTAGACCACGGCGGCGCGGTCGGGGCGGCGGTTGCCCTCGGCGCCAGGGGTGTAGGCGTCGTCGCTGCGGATCTTGCGGTCGGCCGTGTAGCGGTTGATCATGGAGTCCATGTTCCCCGCCGTCACGGCCCAGAACAGGTTGGGCTTGCCCAGCGCCTTGAAGGGCTCGGCGCTTTGCCAGTCGGGCTGGGCGATGATGCCGACGCGAAAGCCCTGGGCTTCGAGCAGGCGGCCGATCACGGCCATGCCGAAGCTCGGGTGGTCCACATAGGCGTCGCCCGTCACCAGCACGATGTCGCAGCTGTCCCAGCCCAGCTGCTCCATCTCTGCGCGACTCATCGGCAGGAACGGGGCCGTGCCGAAGCGCTTGGCCCAGAACGGGCGGTAGCTCGTCAGGGGCTTGGCGGCGCGCGGAAACAGGGAGACGTCAACGAAGGCGGTCATGAGGTGCGGGCGGCCATGCGGAAATGACGGCGGCCATGTGGGGTAACCCTTGATTTTACGGCGCCCCTCCGAAATCCGCACATGTCACCGCTTGCCCCCACGCCGAGCAGGTGTTGGCCGCACCGGCATCCTTCAAAGATACCGGTGCCCTACCTGTACCCATCTGGGTCGGCTGCTATGCTGGAATCGCTCCATTCTTGCCCGCCCGAACCGCCATGAAACGCATCTCCCAGTATTTCTTCCGTGGCCTCATCGCCTTTCTGCCCGTGGCCCTCACGGTCTATGTGCTGATCCTCTTCGTCACCTGGACGGAGCGCTCCGCCATGGCGCTGATCCGCCCCATCACCGGTGATTTCTACCTGCCCGGCCTGGGCATTGCGCTGGGCGCGCTGCTGATCGTTGCGCTGGGTGTGCTGATCTCGCTGCCGATTGCCTCACGACTGCTCTCGTGGGTGGAACTGCCCTTCACCAATCTGCCGGTGGTGAAAAGCATTTACTCGTCGCTGAAGAACTTTGCCGACTATTTCGCGCCGCACGAGCAGGATGCCCAGCAGGTGGTGCTGCTCAAGATGCCGGGCAACGAGCTGGGCATCATCGGCCTGGTCACACGCCAGAGCATGAAAGGACTGCCCCAAGGCATCGGCGATCTGGAAGACCAGGTGGCCGTCTACCTGCCTATGGGTTACATGATCGGTGGCTACACCGTGTTTGTGCCGCGCAGCTGGACGGTGCCGGTGGATATGACGGTCGAAGAAGCCATGCGCATGGCCTTGATTGCCTTCATGGCCTCTGGCAAAACACCCAAGGCGTGAGCGATCACCGCCTGCCCTGCAGCGACACCCGCCGCAAGGCGCTTACCACTCGCCCAGTTCGCGCACCCGCTGTGCCAGGTCGGGCTCGTCCATCTCGGACTCGAGCACCGGGGCCGCCATGGCGTCCATCACGCCCGGCGCAGCCACGGCAGGGTTGCCCGGCGGTGTGCGCGCAATGAACCGGCCGAAGACATGGCTGGCCAGGGACTGCTGCAAGGGTGTGGCGAGGTGGGTTGCGAACATGGTGTGGTCTTCCGTGGGGCGTGCGTACAAGCGTAGGGGCTGCGTTTCAAGGTCAGTGTAGGAAAGCAGCGCATACAGGCGTGTGACAGAACGCACATTCACCCGCATCCATGCGCTCTGCGGGCGCACGATGCGCGCACATGCGTGACGGAAATCACAGTTTCTGCGCCGCACCCGCCAATGCGGGCGGCCTGATCAGCCGCTGGGCCGCGCCTGCGCCCGGTACTGCCCCGGCCCCACGCCCTGCCACTGCTTGAAGGCATGGTGGAAGGCCGTAGGCTCCAGGTACCCCAGCAGGTAGCCCACCTCGGCAATCGGCATGGCCGATGTGGCCAGGTAGTGGCAGGCCAATTCGTGCCGCGTGGTGTCGAGCAGCGCCTGGTAGGCCACGCCAGCGTCCATCAGGCGGCGCTGCAGGGTGCGCGTGGACAAATGCAAGTCATCGGCCACATCTGCCAGCTTGACGGCGCCCTGCCCCAATCGGTTGGAGATGCTCTGACGCACCTGCGCCACGATGCCGCCCTCGCGCGGGTAACGCGCCTGCAACAGCTCGTCGGCATGGCGTTGCAATAGCGGCAGCAACGCCTTGTTGGCCTGCGGAATCGGCAGATCCAGCAACGCCGCCGGAAAAACAGCGCGGTGCACCGCGCAGCCCCA
The DNA here is from genome assembly GCA_003484805.1 of Comamonadaceae bacterium. Classification (GTDB taxonomy): domain Bacteria; phylum Pseudomonadota; class Gammaproteobacteria; order Burkholderiales; family Burkholderiaceae_C; genus Simplicispira. The sequence goes on from DMZZ01000397.1 coordinate 3,037, forward strand.
GCGCACGCGCGCCCCGCTGGCCTGGGCAACGGCCTGCGCCGTGGCGTCGTCGCGGTGGTGGGCAAACTCCAGCGCAAACCCCGCAATCGGCTGGCCCACCAGCCACTGCGCGCAGGTCTGGATGCCCGCAAACACCGACTCGGCCAGCGCATCGGCCGCCGGGTGGCCCGCACAGTCGTTGCGCCAGGCGTATTCAACCGTGTCGGCCTGCCGTGTGAAGGACGAGCGCCCCAGGTCGTGCACCAGCGACTCGAAGCGCAGCACCTGGGCCAGCGCCTCGCCCAGCGTGGGGCAGGCCAGCAGCAGGATGCCGTTGACGCCATAGGTGGTGGGCTTGACACTCTGCCCCAGGCGCCAGCCAAAACCCGGCCCGGCATGCGCCAGCGCCTGCTGCAGCAGCGCCAGGTAGGCGGGCACGGGCATGTCTTCCTCGCCCGGGGCCTCGCAGCCCAGCGTGTGCGGCACGCCCTCGGCGCGCGCAGCGTCCCACAGCGTGCGCGCGTACGGCGCCACGACACGGGGCGGCGGTGCATTTGGCGTGATTAAACAATCAGTTGGCGGCATTGCGGAATGGCAAACAGGCGGCGCGCGCCTACAGTGGCTAAGAACTTGTTCAAAAACCTGTGGGAGTATGCATTCATGCGGCGATGGAACGGCTGGGGCGACGATGCCACCTCGATGAACCTGGGCGACGGCGCCCGCGCCATGCTGGTGCAGCGCCTGGGCCCGGGCCGGCCCGGGCAAGATGCCCGGCGTGAAGACCTGCTGGCGCGCATTGCGCCCTCGCGCCTGCCCGAGCACCCGCTGATCCAGCGCGATGCCTCGACGCGCCTGACCATGGCGCTGGGCGAAAGCTACGCCGACTGGATCAAAAAGCGCTTCGGAGCGCTGCCCCCGGTGCCCGATGGCGTGGCCTTCCCCGAATCGGGCGAGCAGGTGCGCGGGCTGCTGGACCTGGCGCACATAAACCGCTGGGTGGTGATCCCGTTCGCGGGCGGCACCAGCGTGGCGGGGCACCTCGACTGCCCGCTGAGCGAGCGGCCCATCCTCTGCGTCAACCTCACGCGCATGAACCGGCTGCTGCACCTGGACCCGACCAGCCAGCTCGCCACCTTCGGCGCGGGCACGCCGGGGCCGCAGGTCGAAGCGCAGCTGCGCGCCCAAGGCTACACGCTGGGGCATTTTCCGCAGTCGTTCGAATATTCCACCGTGGGCGGCTGGGTGGTGACGCGGTCGAGCGGCCAGCAGTCGCTGCGTTACGGGCGCATCGAACAGCTCTTTGCGGGCGGGCGCATGGAAACACCCGTGGGCCCGCTGGTGCTGCCCACCCTGCCCG
>DMZZ01000397.1:4586-7160 GCA_003484805.1 Comamonadaceae bacterium
CCGCCGACCCGGCCACCGCGCGCCATGCGCTGCGCGAGGCCCGGCGCACACTGGGCCGCCACGGCGCGGTCTACATCGGCCCCGCCATGGGCAGCAAGTGGGCGGCCAACCGCTTCAAAGGCCCCTACCTGCGCAACACGCTGTGGGATCTGGGTTACAGCGTGGACACCATCGAAACCGCGGTGGACTGGCCCCAGGTCAAACCGTTGATGCACGCCATGGAGCAGGCCGCGCGCGACGTGTTTGCACCCTACGGCGAACCGGTGCACGCCTTCACGCACCTATCGCATGTGTACCCGCAGGGCAGCAGCATCTATGCGCAATACGTCTGGCCCACCGCTGCGGGCGGCTTTGCGCCCAATTTCGAGCGCTGGCAGAAGCTCAAGCGCGCCGTGGCCGCGCAGATTGCCGCGCATGGCGGCACCGTGAGCCACCAGCACGGCGTGGGGCGGGACCATGCGGCGCACCTGGTCGACGAGAAAGGCCCGCTGGGCATGGCCACCCTGGCCGGGCTGTGCCGCCATTTCGACCCGCACGGAATCATGAACCCCGGAAAACTCCTGCAGGACGGCGGACCATGGGCGGACTGATGCCTTCTCGTGCCGAGGCGCTGAAGCAGCTCGAAGCGCAGCAGTGGGATTTGGTCGTCATCGGCGGCGGCATCAGCGGCGCAGGCGTGGCGCAGCAGGCCGCGCAGCGCGGCTGGAGCGTGCTGCTGGTCGAGCAGCGCGACTTTGCCTGGGGCACATCCAGCCGCTCGTCAAAATTAGTGCACGGCGGGCTGCGCTACCTGAAGGAAGGCGACCTCAAAACCACGCTGCACTCGGTGCGCGAGCGCAACCGCCTGCTGCGCGAAGCCCCAGGCCTGGTAGAGCCGCAAAGCTTTCTGTTCGCCGACTGCCCTGGCCGCAAACCCGGGCGCTGGCTGATGCAGACCGGGCTGGTGGTGTACGACCTGATGGCAGGCCAGCGCAGCCACTTCCATGCCGACCTGGCCACCACGCAGGCGCTGGCGCCGGGCCTGGCGCCGCCCGGCCTGCGCGGCGCGCTGGTGTTTCAGGACGCCAAAACCGACGACGCCCGCCTGGTGCTGCGCGTGCTGCAGGAGGCGCGGCTGCTGGGCGCCACCACACTCAACTATGTGGCGGCAAGCGGGCTGCGGCTGGAAGGAGGCCGCATCACCGGGCTGAACCTGCAGGATGCAGTGGGCGGGAACACCTACGCGGTGCGCGCGCGCTGCGTGGTCAACGCCACCGGTGCCTGGGCCGACCGGCTGCGCGCCGGGGTGGGCGCTGCGCCCCTGCTGCGCCCGCTGCGCGGCAGCCACCTGCTGGTGCCGTTCTGGCGCCTGCCGGTGGCGCAGAGCATCAGCCTCATGCACCCGCGCGACGGGCGTCCGGTCTTCCTCTACCCCTGGGAAGGCGCCACGCTGATCGGCACCACCGACCTCGACCACCGCGAACCGCTCGACACCGAGGCCAGCATCACCCCGGCCGAGGTGGACTATCTGGTGGACGCCGTGAACGACCAGTTCCCCGGAGCCCGCCTCACGCCAGCCGACGTCACAGCCTGCTACGCCGGCGTGCGCCCGGTGCTCGACGACGGCCAAAAGGACGCCTCCAAGGCCACGCGCGACCATGTGGTGCGCGACGAATCGGGCCTCATCACGCTGACCGGCGGCAAGCTCACCACCTTTCGCCTCATGGCGCAGGACGCCCTCATCCTGGCCGCGCCGCATGTGGGCAAACCGTTCGAGCGCAACGATGCGCCCCTGTTCACCCCCGCCAGCCTGTTGAACCCGCGCTGGAGCCCCGCCGTGCGCCAGCGCCTGCAGGCGCGCTACGGCAGCCAGGCCGCGCCGCTGTGCGCTGGCGCGCGCGACGACGACCTGCAGTGCATTCCTGGCACGCACACGCTGTGGATCGAGCTGGCCGTGGCAGCGCAGTGCGAGGCCGTGGAGCACCTCGACGACCTGCTGCTGCGCCGCACACGGCTGGGCATTTTGCTGGCGCACGGCGCTCTGGCGCTGCTGCCGCGCATCCGCCAGCTCTGCGCACCGCACCTGGGCTGGAGCGATGCGCGCTGGCAAGAGGAAACCGCCCGCTACCGCGCCCTCATCGCAGCGCACTACCAGTTGCCGGACAGGAACGGAGGCTTTGCGCCCCTTGCGGGAGAAGGCGGTGGGAGAGGGGTATTTTCGGACGCTGCGCTGGTTCCCCCCTCTCCCCAACCCTCTCCCACGGGGGGAGAGGGAGCATGAAAGCACTCGACTGCGCGGAGGTTTTGCCCCCACGGGGGGAGAGGGAGCATGAGAGCACTCGACTGCGCAACGGTTTTGCTCCCTCTCCCCTTGCGGGAGAGGGTTGGGGAGAGGGGTTTTCAGGGCGCAAGCCAATGAAAAAAACAAGACAAAATGGCCTAAAACACTTACCTATCAAGCGCCAGAAGCTATAAACATAATAGCACCGGAGACCCCATGACCAAGCCCTACCTGCTCGCCATCGACAACGGCACGCAGAGCGTGCGCGCCCTGCTGTTCGATCTGCACGGCAACCTGGTGGACAAGGCGCAGGT